>JAZLKZ010000122.1:0-2192 GCA_045597845.1 Bacteroidales bacterium
CGCCGCCGCGAAGCCCTCGGCATTAATTTTGGCATCACTCCCAGCGTGCTAATTCACTCCAACGAGGTGATTTGTTCTGGTAATGTTTCACTCGGCGTCAGTGACAACGCTAATGCCAACCGCTTCCGCATCGAAGTCCACCTCGGATTGGAAACCAACATACTTGGTGTCATTCATGGCATCCAGTTTTATGCGAATTTGCTTCCAACCTTTGTTGGTTTGCCCGATGCCAATAAGTATCGAGAGTTTGGTGTTGGCCTTAGTCTGTAGAAATTCGGTTTTCCTCTTCGAATGGGCCTTCGATTCAAAAAACTTTGAGTGTTTAGACTGACATTGGTTCTTGATACTCCGATTGCTGCAAAAAAAGTTGTATCTTTGCAAATATATTTCGCAGTATCAATCCATAAAATCCATGGGTAATGTTTAAAGAAAAGTTTTCCGTCGTGCCAATGAGGAAAGTCTTTTGGATTTTTCCACTGCTTGCGCTTTTATGTGGTTCTTGTGCGGTAAAAAAGTCGTTGCCTGTAGGAACTGTGTCCACGATCCAAATTCGTGACGACAACTTCCGTGCTTTTCTTTTGGAAAAAGGCTATGTAACCCTATTGTCCAAGTCTCCAGAAAAGGGTAAGAACAAAGTGTCGGATAAATGGGTGAAAGTGACAGAAAAGGGTCTCAATGAGACCGTTATTAACTGCCATGCACGCAAGATAAAGTCTCTCGAGGGTCTTGAACTCTTTCCTAAGCTTGAGGTGTTGATATGCAGCGAAAATCCCATAACCCATCTTGACCTTCACAACGCACCGAACCTCACCACATTAGTGGCTATCGAAACACCTTTGCGTCAGCTCGAACTTAGTGGAAACCCCAATTTGCAGGTGCTGCAAATCAGTTTCCACCACTTGCGACACCTCGATCTCTCCCACAATCCCAAACTGAGGGAACTCTACAGTATCTTTGCCGACAAGCAGACCGAACTGGACTTGTCTCACAACCCTGATTTACAGACGTTATATATCCGTGAGTCGCCCGTAGGTCTGGTTGATTTGCGACGCAACACATCCTTCAGGTCGCTCTTTGCCTACGACGCACCGTTGCAATATATTGTTGTTTCACCCCAACAGAACCTCGACAGTGTCGTGGCTGTTGTGGAGGACGATGTGCAACTGCTGGTGTTGGATACTAACGAGGCGTTGCCTAAAATACGCCGTACAAGCTATTTGAGTCGTTTGGCGGCTCGCTCCAATGAGGTGATGCGCAGGCCTTCCCACAATCAATACGTTATGACTCACGCCAGGGCGGCGGAAAGTGGCATCAATGAGGATAGTCTTCTCTCGGTCTATCTTCCTGCCTTTGAAATTGACACCCTGACCGGCGGTTTTACAAAGAATAGTATGATACAGTCGCAGAACCAGATGGTTGGTTTTGTCCTTTCTTGGCGACAGTTTCTCTCCGACATCGGCGCGGAGATGCTTGAACAGCATTTTGATTGGGATAAAATCTACGACGGCCATTGTGTGGTCTATTTCTCGGCAGACGGAACGGTTGACTATTTCCTTTACAACTATATTGGCGAAAAACCTCCCGAGTCCACGCAGCGTGCCTTCGAACAGGTGCTGGAGCGTTATGTCGCAAAAAACAAGATAGGCTATTTCGGCTCAAGAAAATTCAAGCAGTGCGGCGGAGTCCGATTCGCCCCCTCTGGTGTTGTGGAAGAAGATGATGAGTGATTATTTTTAAAAAATTGCGTCTCCAAATACAACATTTTCGATATAAAAGAAAGCGCCACAAAACCTTCATAAGGGATAAATGCAAGGCAATAATAATTTGGTGATGACGTTATTATTAGTAAAACTTATTCTTTTGTTCCTAAGTATTAACTAAAAATCCGATAACATTATGAAAAAGCATTTTTTTGCAATAGTTGCGCTATTGGGTGTGACTTTTGGCGTTTGGGCTCAGGAAGAGCCTGTAACCTGGAAAAGGAATCTGTCGTTGCCTGGTGAAAGGTTGTGTATTCATGTGGATGGCTATTGTGGACTTGTGAACATCTGGCAGGATACGGCTGACTATATCGAGTTTCCTTGGTGCGATGTTGCCGACACAGTTCGGTTAGGTGGATCGTATTGGGTAAAAGAGATGGGGAAATCCACCTTTTTATTGATAAATGCGTACTATGGAATGGGTTCCATCTG
>JAZLKZ010000123.1:0-16491 GCA_045597845.1 Bacteroidales bacterium
ATTTCCACTTTGAAAATCTTTAATAATCTCATCATTTACGCTTAATATTCGTTGGAATATCATATTACTCTGCTCACAACTATAATCTACAAGGCGCAAATCATCTACATATAAATATGCTATATTAATATTAACTCCTCCGCAGACACCCTCACTAGCACATTTGTAGCAACGGCTATTACGAATAGCCTCTAATGTGTTTAGATATTGAATGTATCCATCTGATACAAAACAATCACTTAGTTTGCCTATATCATAAGGACTTCCTATTCTATAATTTACATCATTAGGACGCCCAAACACATATAGTTTCCCATCTGGGTTTAGAGCAATTTTTCTTCCAAACCAGAATTTTCTATGTTGTATAGTTCTTCGCAAATTCGCAAACTCCTCAAATGTAGAATAGCTAATTCTACATTCTTTATCGATTATCCAGTGACGATACACATTTTCAAATTGATCAACAAGATCTTCCGGTTTCATAATTATCTGATCATTGTTTTTTGCGTAACCTCTTTTTTCCACTGGAAGGGTTTTAAAATTAAGATTATTTACTTTGAACCAATCATATATTTCCTGAAGATGCGGAACAGACTCCTTAGATAGAGTACAGAAACATCTAAATCGTCCACCTTTGTCTCTTATCTTTAATTTAACTTCTAGTACTTTTTGTGATTGCTGTCGTAAAAGATGATTGTATGGACCATCAAAAGAAACATTTATCAACACATCGTTTGCATTAAGCAAATCAATGAACTCATCATTAAGAAGCAGTCCATTCGTCGTGAAAAGGGTGTCGAACGTAGTTCCATATTTTTCTTTGTATGCAGGCAACTTTTCAAAGAAACGTTTATAGAAATTAATTCCTGCTAAAGACGGTTCTCCTCCATGGAATACAATTTTTACTGTTTTATATTCCTTACATGCTTTTTCCACTAAAGCAAGAGCCGTCTCTACTTCAAGCATATCAGTAGGAATAAAAGCATCACCATTAAAACAATGCTTACATTTCATGTTGCAGCCCATAGTAGGCTTTATGGTGAGATCTATTTTGTCTTTCATTATTCTGTTCCTTTGTAGAATTGATGATTATTGTATTCGAGAACTGTATAATTGCCAACTGCGGATTCGCAGAAATCAGACATAGGACAAGAATTTCTACAATCCATATCTGGAGTATTCAACTTAAATTCCCAGGATGTATTTGCATCCTTAAAAAAGACTTTGATAGGAATGTCTTTCCCCACATATCCATTGACTTCTACGTCTTTTACACAAGTATCAAACATTTTGATTGAAAGATCCTTGCTTTTAAAATGCTCAAATAGCAGCATAGTAAAGTATGACGCTTCGTCATTATGTACAGTTGGAATTCCGTTCTTTTGTGAAACAATTGTATCTGCCATTTTTGTTATATGCAAGGCATGGTTAAACCCAAGAGAATCCAATGCATTAATTGTCTTTCTAAATTCTTCTTCAGACGAGATCATCTTAGGGTTAAGAATTACCTTAACATCAATCTTGCAATTAAATTTTTGCAAATGTTTAATGCCATTAGCCATAGAGTCATAACTACCTCGACATCTTGTTATACCATCGTGAATATCCTTATACCCATGCACAGGAATTACGAATCTATACTTGCTCGTCATAAAGCTGAAATCGGCCTCAGTTAAGCATCTTCCATTTGTGTAAATCAACACTTCACATCTGAAATCCAAGAGAGACTTAAGAATATCAAGAATTTTTGAATGGAGAAAAGGCTCTCCACCATTAATGATAACTCTATCAAACTCTTGTATTTTTTGAGATTTCAAGTATTCTACAAAATCATCAAGTGCAATCTCATTAAATTTACGTCCTGAATGAATCGTATTATGAGAATAGCAAAACACGCAATTAGAGTTGCATGTATATGTGATGTTGAAATAAAATATATTCATTAGTCATTACGTAATTTGGGGCAACGAATATCACCACATCCTAATTTGTGGAAATAGTGATACGACATACCTATACAACCACCATTACAATACTTAAGATATTCACAAGATTGACATTTTGAGTCTGGAAGAGTTGTGTAATCTGCAAATCTTAAAGCCAACTCTGACTGCATAATTTGTTTTAATGGCATATCCCTAAGATTGCCTAAACAAAAGTCCGTCAAACATGTACAAGGATATACATTCAAATCTGGATAAATGTAAATTTTATTTCGTCCACTACCACAATTTGAACATTTTCTTCCTTTGAATAATTCCTCTAATTTATCTTTGTTTTTGTCGTATAAATCGAAAGGAAACATCTTTTGGATTTTCATCCTGAAACATACATAATCAAGCATTCCTTCTACGAATGCATTCCAATCCTCTGCCGAAATAAGGTCTTGAATATCTGCATGTCCAAAAGGCATTTCATAAGATATGTTCCAATGTTTCATGAACTTCAAATCTCCTAAGATGTCTGCTAGTTCCTTCATACAAGCAATATTACGCTTGCCAACGACACTTGACACTGTATAGGACTTGCCAATTGTCTCCAATTTGACAATGGTTCCCATTATTCGACTATATGAATCTTTTCCTCTTATTGAATTATGTACATTTTCTGTGCCATCAATAGATATTTGAATTCCTATATTTGAATCTATCACTTCATCTGAAAGATAAGAGTCATAGGTGCCATTCGTACATATAGAAATTGATTTAGCTTTATCCTTCAGGAATGAAATGATAGGAATGAAATCCTTACACAAGGTGGGTTCACCTCCTGTAATAACAATATCGTGAGATGCAAATTCTTCAATCCATTCGAGATTTTGTAAGTCTGCTAATGAGAGTTCTTTGTTTGACTTATCTCCACGAATACATATCTTACAATTTAAGTTGCATTTTTCTGTAAGGAGAAGATATACTTGCATAACAACGTTGTTTAGTGATTTTTTAATGAGTTCTCGGACTGTACCTTAAGCATAGTCCGAGAACCTTTTTCTTGCGATTGATTAGAATGCCACGCAATTTGCATATCTCAAAGTACGTCATACTTTGAGATAAAAGGCTGAATGCCAAAATTGATTTAAGGATTCTCAATCCAACAAGAGCAAGCGACTAAACTCAGGAAATCGCAGTCTTCTCTGTTTACATTTTTTTCCGTCATAATGATTTATTTATAAAGTTAGCACAATGCTCCAACCGCTATTTGCGAATAGAGTCTTATTTATTCATTGTTTATTGTCACAATCAATATTTAGATTAATCCAAATAATCTGAAAGATCACCATCTAGATAATCCTCATCGTCGTATTCATCATAAAAATAGTTTATCCAAACATTATGCAACAAGTCTCGGACTTCATTTACTAAATTCCAAGTAATCCGGGATCTATCATAGTAATCAAGGACATCATCCGTAATATCAACATACATATCTTCATCTATTCTGTTATACGGACTATCATATAAATCAGCAACAATATAACTTTCATATACAGGATGAGAGTCACTCCTCCAATGATCACTTTGACATTCCTCTTCAATTCTCACCCATCTAATGTTTCTAATTTTTCCCCGATAACTCATTTTTCAAAATAGAATTAATTAATATTTTATTGTTTTGAACGATCTAAATTTGATATTTTTAGGTTTGCAACACAGTAAAACTTATAGCAACAAAGTTTGTTACCCGATTTTGTTTTGCCAAACAGGGTCCTTGATCTGGCGAAAGAACTGAAATGAAAAAGCATAGAACCCTGATGCGCGTCACTGCCAAACTGTAGGTATCGCCAAACACCCTTTCGGAACAGTAACAGAAAGCCTCGATTCTATGCTTGACTGTATATCACGCTGTAGCATAACATACAATTCAAGCAACCTGGCATCTGTATTAATGTCCCCCGTATGAAAATTAGGCGATTTTACAGTTTGGGACGCTACAAATGCTTTCATTGCATTGAAATCACATACCTCTCGTGATTTCAGGTGCAAAAATAGCATTTTTTTTTGACATATAGCCAAGTGCATGGAAAAAAATCGCCATGACATTTCTGTCACATGTTTCCGAATGGTGCGTTGGTGAAACTTCTTGGTTATTCTCTTTTAAGAAAGCGCTAGCAACAAAAAGGATCACAAAGGAAACCGAGTTTTATTTATCGGAATCTTGTTTTTTTCTCTTTGGCGGACTTTTCGGGAGCGGGCTTGTCGAGGGCGGAAAGGATTTCCTCTCTCGTCACGCTGCGGAAGGAGGTCAGATGGGCGATGTAGGCGGTGACGGTAAGGCTCGTGGCATCGGCATTAACCGAGTATTGGGGGTCGATAATCAGGTCGGCATTGTTGTCGAACTCAAGTTTTTGAAGTGCCACTTGTTCCCATTTTTCCTGAGACTGACTCTGCTGGGTCTGCATAGTTCCAACGCCATATAAATGGCCTCTCAGTCTGATAGGAATGGTAACGGAGACATGTTCTTTACTATAGGCATACTGTCCAACGATGGGTATCTGCAAAACGTTGGAATACTTCATATCAAGCGTTCTGCCATTGGACTGCGATGACAGGGCTTTGGAGAGTACCGCTTGGGGAAGGTTCTGCAAATAGTCATCCGTGGCGCTGTTATAGTCGCGGAAATTCTTGTAGTTGGCGCGATAGGCCTTGACAACGACCTTGGCGAGCTTGCCCTTCTCGTAGATAGGATAGTAGTGAGGCTCAACGAGCAGATCGGCATCGTATTTGGCAAGTGCCAGATTGAAGACTTCCTGTTTTGCCTTGTCGAACGAAAGGTTCTTGCCCGAAGGGATGGTGTAGGTTTCGGTGATTTTCTGCGGATTGACATCCAGTTCAGTAACGACAGGACGGTTGCTAAGCAGGGCGTTCTCCACATAGGCGACTTTCGCCTGATAGGCAGGGGTTTCACAGGAGGTGAATGCCAGCGCAAAGGCGGCAACGGCAAAGCCGAGAGATTTTAGATGTTTCATAGATTTAAAGATTTTCAGATTTATAGATTTATAGATTTAAAGATCTTCAGATTTATAGATTTATAGATTTATAGATTTTCAGATTGGAGGATTTGAAGGATAAAGCCTTTAGGTCTTTCTGTTTGGTATGCAAAAGTACAAATTTAGTCTATGCAGACCGGGATTGTAGAAGAAAATAGAAGAATAAAATATTGGGGGATTTTCAGATGTTCAGATGTTTAGATGTTCAGATTTATAGATTTTCAGATTTTCAGATTTTCAGATTTTATAGATGCCATGGAGATCAATTTTCTCAATACTTCTTTCTGCCAAGAGAAAGAGGTATTGCGGTGGTTTGGAGGTGGAGCCTCCATTAGGAAACGAGACCATAAGTATCGCTACACCAAAACCTCTAACATACACTCAAAAGCCATCACAACTGGTTGGGAAGGTCGGGATAGAGGTCGTAGAGGAACTTTTTGAGTTGGTAGCTGGCGCCGATGGCGTAGCTGCTGTCGTTGTTCTTGACCCATTGCGGGCCAGTGAAAAAGGCGCGCATCTTCTTGTAGTTGCCTCGCTCGGTGAGGTTGCGGACCAGATAGATGAGTTCGTAGGGTTTGTTGTTCTTGCCATGCCACACGATGGGATGCAACGTCTCGGGACGCATCCTGCCAGAGAAACGATAGGCGAAAAGGTACTTCTCTCCAGGGGTATCGGCAATGTAGCCTTGCTGTGCAAGATATTCAACAAGTTGGGTGAACTTTTCGGGTCCCGCCTTAACGACGATGGGATTGGGATTCATGAACTCAGAGAGTTGCGTTCCAACAGCCGAAAGGCGCGAGAAATAATCGTTGGGCAACGCAAAGGTGTCGCCATACTGGTATTCGTGCAAAAGACGCTTGTAGGTATCGGCGTACTCGGGCCTTAGCAGCAGTCGCTCGAGCAAAGCACGTTCACGCTGTTTGAACCGGTCGTAGTCGTCCCAATAAAGATGAAGCACTGCGGCAAGATGGACATTCAAATAACGATAGTAGTCTTCAAAGTACTGCTCCAAAGTTTCGTCGTTCAAATCCTCTTCCGTTCGCAGCATCGAGGCGTACATCCGATCGCCGGCATCATAGATTGCCACATCATCCTGTTCGAGTCCATAGCGCGAACGATGGGTCTGCGTATCCGCAACAAGCAGTTGTTCATCCACATCCAAGCCCAAAAGCGGCTGCACGTCGGGCCAGAGCTGTGAGCAAATCACGCTGATGGGACGAAGGTCGCAGGGATTGTCCTTGATGAGCGACACAAAAGTATCGCAATCGGCATCCTGGAAACTTTGCAACAGTCGCTCAAGCACATTGGAGGGGCACGGTATGGTGCGGATATATTCCGCCACCGCGAAAGGCGCAACAGACTGGAGCGCCTTGTAGATTTCCTCAGGCGGCAACTGCGGCGTACACTCGTCAATGGAGTCGACAATGTCGGGAATGTCTTCGCAAAGGATTCGATTGTTGACAATGTAGCGCATCACATTGCAGACAGGCAGATAAACACTGAAAGCAAAGGTAATGGACTCCCGATAATAGTCTTCGGTTTCGGGATCAGCCAAATCCTCAGCCATTTCATCACGCAAGGACTGGGGAATATCGAGATGCTGCGCGGCTTCGAGCCCCGCATAATAGGTTTTCAGTCTTGATATTTCGGTAGCGTAATGCAATGAATTTATTGAGTTGAAGATTAGAAGATTTTTAGAATGGTTCAAATGGTTCAAGTAGGTCAAATAGTTCAGATTGAAGATTTTCAGATTTTCATCCCTGGTCACTATTTACTCACTAAGATTTGAATTTGCAAAGATAAACATTCCTTTGCTATGGAAATAGAAAAATAGAAGAAAATAGAAAAAAATAGCGAGCAGCCATAGTGTAAAAAAGGTGCTATACGGATTGGGAATTAGTTAAGAATCATGAATTAAGAAGTCAATATTTTGGCTTCTGGTCGCAAGTCACAACTCTCGAATTCGAAGGCACACTGAGATTCAAATATAATGCGTATCTTTGCAAAAATAGGAATTGCGAAGATTGAGGTTGACATTTCATCTTGTCAGGCTAGAATAGAAAACATTAATTTAAAAATCTCAAATATTTTTTATGAAAAGATTAATTTATTGTTTTGGCACTGGGTTTAGGCGTATTCTCAGGCTGCAACAAAGACGACGAAGAAGAAGTAAAACCAGCTCCAGAGTTTAATGCGGAGATATCGCTGCGCAATGCTACTGAAGAGGACGAAAGCGACCTTGAAGTTCGCGTGAAAGCGCTGATTCTCGATGTCAAAGGCACTGATATCGTATCTGGATATGCCGGTCTTTTCGAAAGCGACAAGGTCAGTGAAGCCGAATACGAGAATGCCGTCGCCGCATTCCCTATCGATCAGGAATGCATCAATGCCATCAACAGCGAGGCAGGATAGTCTAAAAGGTATGACGGCCAAAGATGCTTACCCGCAGAAGAAGATGGTCGCCCTGATCACTTCCATTTCGTAGCTGTCGTCAAGCTGACCAACAAGGCTGGCGTGACAAAAGTCATCACCGACACTGCAGAACCCATCCTCGAACTCCCTCCGAAATAATTGATTATCAAACATCAGATAATCACCATCTCGGTTAAATAAATTAAATCAGGACTGGAAGTTTTCCAGTCCTGATTTAATTTATTAGGGAATAGTGGTTGGAAGATTGGGGAGTGGGGAGATTGTCAATTATATTTCGTATCTTTGCTTGAATTTTCAAGGTTGTCGCTATGAAATATCTGCTGCTTACTCCGCCTCTTACGCAACTCAATACGCCCTACCCTGCCACTACGGTGCTGAAGGGTTTTCTGCAATCGCAAGGTCACGTTGTTGACCAAGGCGACTTGGGCATCGAACTGATTGACAAGGTCTATTCCAAGGAGTTTTTGAAGGGCATCGGACTGCCCGACCACGCCAACTGCATCGAGATGGTGATGCGCTTTCTGCGCGGACAGGACAACACTGTGGCACCTCGCATCGCCAACCGCAGCTTGTTGCCTGAAGGGGCGCGATTCAACGAGTTGGCGGACATGGAATGGGCGTTCGGGACGGCTGGCACGGAGGACAAAGCACGCTACCTGGCGACACTGTTTCTGGAGGACATCGCCGACCTTATTCGCGAAAAGATCGACAGCCATTTCGACTTGATTCGCTACGCCGAGCAACTGGCAAGTTTCGCACCTGAATTTGACGAGATGGAGCGGTCGCTGCAAGCCGAAAAGACTTGTATCGACCAACTGATGCTGGACTGTCTGCAAAAACACATCGAGGCCTTCCAACCCGACATCGTAGGCTTTTCCATCCCCTTTCCGGGCTGTCTCTACGGAGCCTTGCGGTGCGGACAATGGATCCAAGCGAACCGACCCGAAATCACCGTAATCTTTGGTGGAGGCTTCGCCAACACCGAATGGCGACAGCTGCAAGAGCCTCGCATCTTCGACTACTGCGATTTCATCACCTTGGACGACGGAGAGATTCCGCTGCAACAAATTGGATTGGTTCTAAGCAAGCAGTCCGACAAACTGGTGCGCACCTACTGCCGCAACGACAAAGGCGAGGTCACCTATAGCGGAAATGATTCCGAAAATGTCGATTTCGCTTCGCAAAGCGCACCCGACTTTGAGGGTTTGCCTTTGGACAAATATCTTTCCTTGGCAGAGATGACCAATCCGATGCACCGCTTGTGGAGCTGTGGCAGATGGAACAAGATGATGATGGCGCATGGCTGCTATTGGCACCGCTGCGCCTTCTGCGACACCACACTCGACTACATCGCTCGCTACGCAACACCCACGGCACAGACCGTGGTGGATCGCATGGAACACATCATGCGACAGACCGGCAACAGCGGTTTCCATTTCGTTGACGAGGCTTTGCCTCCAAAACTGCTGAAAGAAGTTTGCGAAGAGATTCTCCGCAGAGGGCTGAGTGTCAGTTTTTGGGGCAACATCCGTTTTGAAAAAGCCTATACGCAAGAGTTCTGCGACCTGCTGTCCGATGCAGGCTGCGTAGCGGTGAGCGGCGGACTGGAAGTGGCATCCAACCGATTGCTCAAACTGATGGACAAAGGCGTAACCATTGAACAGACCGTTCAAGCCTGCCGTCATTTCCGCAATGCAGGCATCATGGTTCACACCTATCTGATGTACGGATTCCCGACAGAGACGTTGCAAGAGACTTTCAACGCCTTGGAGACGGTACGCAAAATGTTTGACGAAGGCATCGTACAGAGCGCCTTCTGGCACCGCTATGCAATGACTTGCCACAGTCTCTCGGGACAACATCCCGAAGCCTACGGCGCGAAGCGGACAAACGACAAGGTACACCCGTTCTGCAACAACGAAATAGATTGGGACAACACATTCGACTACGACATCGAAGCCGTGGGGCGCGGCCTACGGTTCGCCACCTACAACTACATGCACGACATCGGTTTAGACCAACCCATCAAGAGATGGTTCTCGGGAAAGCTGACAGCAAAGACCAGCCACTAACCGCCATCCACAATTTCAAGATTTCCAACAAGATTATTGATTTATTATAAATCAACTGTTTGAAATTATATTTAACAATTTTTTTGGCACTTTTTCCAAGTTTTTCAATATCATTTTTGGCACTTTTTCCACTTTTTGAAGCGTCTATTTTGGCACTTTTTCCAAATTTCGGCACCACTGATAATACTTGATGCGGGAAATGGGCGTATGGCGGGTGAGGTGTTTGAATGCAGTTTCATCTGCAACGGGAAGAAACTCCAACTCTTGCAATCGTTCCGCAGAAACCTCGACAGCAACAGGTGCCTGTTGATTGAACGGGCACACCAACTGACAGCAGTCACAGCCAAAGACATAGCCATTGGTACGCAGGCTTTCGGGCAATTGCTCCGACCGATTCTCGATGGTATGATACGAAGTGCAACGGCGTGCATCAAGCTCAACCTTGACTTTTGCTGTTGGAGGAGAGACAATTAGCGCTTTGTTGGGACAGGCATCCACACATTTATGGCAGTCGCCACATTGATTGGGCTTGGGGGTGTCGTAATGGTCCATTTCGGCAGTAGTCACCAACTCGCCCAAATTGCAGAAACTGCCCAAACGGGGATGGATAAACAGCGTGTTTTTGCCAATCCAGCCCATTCCCGCCATCATCGCCCAAAGTTTGTCACTCATGGGGACAGTATCGACGCACGGCTTCGCCTCAAAATCGGGATAACGTTCCTGAATGCGTGCAATCAAAGCAAACAACATCCGCTTGATTTTCTCGTGATAATCCTCTCCATAGGCATATTGCGCAATACGGAACGGACCTTGCATCGTTTGCGAAGGTTTGTAGCCCACCACAAGACCAATCACACTTTTGGCGTTAGGAACCAGCAGCCGTGGATCGCCACGCATTTCCTGATGCTGTTCCATGAACGACATCGAGGCATGACAACCTTGCGCAGTCCACTCTTGCAACGAGTGAGAAAACTGCGGAATTGCCTCTGCTTGGGCAATTCCGCAGTCATCGAAGCCCACGTCATGGGCCAATTCCTTTATAAATTGAGAATTGATTTTCAGATGTTTAGATGTTTAGATATACAGATGCTCAGATTAACAGATATACAGATGTTCAGATTAACAGATATACAGATATTCAGATTAACAGATGTTCAGATGTTTAGATTAACGGGGGCATCTTTATCTAAGGTATTTATTCCGCATCATCGTGTTGCTTGGAGGACTTCTTGCTGCCCTCGTAGAGTTCGAAATGCAAGAAACGGCAATCCAACGAGCCGTTGAGCAAAGGAATCTTCTTGGAGGATTTGAGACCGATATGCTTCATTGCCTCGAAGTCGGAGGTGATGAGCCAAACATCGCAACGTTCGCCATAGAGACGCTTGAAAGTGTCGCCCAACTGGGTGTACATAGCGTTGAGGTCGTCAATCTTGATACGCTCGCCGTAAGGAGGATTGGTGACAATCATCGTGCGGCCCTCGGGAGGTTCCTGATTCTCGAAAGAGCCGTGGAACAGCATCACATCCTTGTGGAGCTTGGTGTATTCCAAATTCTTCTCAGCCTGCTCCAAAACAGTCAAATCAATATCGTTGCCCCAAATTTCGTGGTCAAAATCGCCAGCGCCAATCTTGCGGTCCTCTTCCGCCTTAACGCTCTTCCAAACGCCCAAGTTGAATTCTTTCCAACGCTTGAAAGCGAAGTCGCTACGATAGTACTGCGCCGGGATGTTGTTTGCCAACATAGCAGCCTCGATAAGCAGGGTACCCGAACCGCACATAGGGTCGTAGAAATTGCAATCGCATTTCCAACCCGAAAGTTTGATCATACCTGCGGCAAGCACCTCATTGATAGGAGCGATGCCCACAGCCTGACGGTAGCCACGCTTGTGGAGCGATTCGCCGGAAGAGTTCATCAGCAACGTAACATGCGTGTCGGCGATATGCAGATTGAACTTGAATTGAGCGTTTTCGGTATCGATGGAAGGACGGCGACCGAAATTGCGACGGAAGCGGTCAACGATGGCGTCCTTTGTCTTGAGGGCGGCATAGTAGGAATGCGTGAAGACCTCGCCAGTGGTGGTGGAATCAATCATGAAGGTACCATCTACGTCCATGATTTTCTCCCACTTGATCTGATACACCTGGTCGTAGAGTTCCTGTTCGTTGGAAGCCTCAAACTCGGCGAAAGGCTTCAAGATGGCCAATGCCGTGCGGCAAGTGTAGTTGGCGCGATAAAGCACCTTCATGTCACCTTCGAAAGCCACGGCACGGTTGATTGGTTCGATGTCCGTTGCGCCACATTCGCGCAACTCTTCCGCCAAGATTTCCTCCAAGCCCATCATGGTCTTGGCAATCATCTTGAATTTCTCATGATTTGTTTTTTCAATCGGCACAACCTTGCCGTTTTGTTTCTGAATAATCATGTTATTGTCAGTATTTTATATTGCTAATGAATAGAATCCGTTTGTCGAGGACGCCAATGACGTAAGCGATGGCGCACCGTATGCCCTTGAAGCGTTCCATTGAGGATGGCCGTGTTGAGTTCGTAACCCAGCATGATAACCAGGCAGTTGAGGAAAAGCCACAACATGATGACCAACACCGTTCCAATAGACCCGTAAAGGAGATTATAGTTGTTGAAATTAGAGATATACACCTTAAAGCCCCACGAAAGGAGGATGAACATGATGGTGGCAAACACCGCACCCGAAGAGAAAAAGCCCACACGTTGCTTCTTGAGCGGGATGATGTAATAGATGGCACTCAACGTAATCAATGCCATAGCCACAAGAATCACCCAACGGCCGATACCGATGGCCCAATGCGTGAAAGAGCCATGGTCGAGCAATCCATGCGAAAACAGCCACATAAGAATGGTTTTGTACCCAATGAGCAGGATAAGCACCAGCACAATCAAGAAATAGAGCAAGAATACCATCAAGATACATAAAGGATAGCGTATCAAGAATTTGCGACGCTCCTTGCTACGATCCGAAAAATACATCATCATGCCATGCACCGCATTGGCAGCCAATATGATAGAAGCGACAAAACCAATAGACAGCAAACTTTTATGTTTGTGTCCCATCACATCGTTGATAGTGTTCGCCAACGGCTCGAAAACCTTTTCCGGGACGATATGCTGCAACTGAAACAGCAGTTCGTCCTGCAAACCGTCGAATGGCAAGAAGGCGATGAGCGTGAACATGAAGATTAGCAACGGGGGCAACGCCATCAAGAAAGAGAAAGCAAGGCCCTTGGAAGCCCTCCACAGGTCGCCGTTGGCGATACCACGCAACAAATAGCTCACCACGTCATACAAAGGCACTCCCTTGTTGCCCGGCAAGGAGACATTGTGCACCCCATAGCGAAGGTAACGAACAGCCTTGCTGCCCGTAATCTTGCGCACAAAAACCTTTATCCCATCCAGAACGTTCACGAAAAGCGAGAATTAATAATTACTTTGAAGATTTGCAGGGGCGACTGATTAAAGTCAAGGTTAAGGTTTTCGCACAATTATTTCTTCACCAACGAGATGTCCAAACTCTTAATATGATGCGTCAATGCGCCCACGGAGATGAAATCCACACCCGTTTCGGCATACATGCGCAGCGTCTGGTCGGTGATGCCGCCACTTGCCTCTGTTTCATACTTGCCGGCGATGCGTTCCACGGCCTTTTTCAAAGTCGGCACGTCAAAGTTGTCGAGCATGATACGGTCCACGCCGCCATGCTGCATCACACGCTCCAGCTCGTCCAAGTCGCGCACCTCAATCTCAATGCGGAGATCCTTGCCTTTTTCCTTGAGATAAGCGTGGGTGCGGTCGATAGCCGCCTCGATGCCCCCTGCGAAATCGATATGGTTGTCCTTGAGCATCACCATGTCGTAGAGCCCGATACGGTGGTTGGTGCCACCTCCGCATTTCACGGCATATTTCTCCAAGAGACGCATGTTGGGCGTGGTCTTGCGTGTGTCGAGCAAACGGGCGTGAAGGTCGGCGATAGACTGCACCATAGTGTGCGTCTGCGAGGCGATGCCACTCAAACGTTGCATGAAATTCAGCGCCGTACGTTCGGCGGTAAGGATGGAAGCCGAGGAGCCTTCAACCAGCATGATGACATCACCCACCCGCAGCGCATCGCCGTCGTGTTTCAGAAGCGTGACTTTCAAATTGGCATCCACCAAGTGGAACACACGTTCTCCCACCTCTGCGCCACAAAGGATTCCGTCCTTCTTGGCCACCATCTTGGCAGAATCAGTTGCCGTTGGGGGGATGCACGCCAAAGTGCTGTGGTCGCCGTCGCCAATGTCTTCACGCAGCGCCATCTGAATCAATTCATCTAAGTTAGGGATGTTCATCATAGCTGTCAAATTACTTTTCGCACTCAAACCGAGTGCAATATTACAATTTGCAAAGATACGAAAAAAGTTTTAAGTTTTAAGTCTTAAGTCTTAAATTTTAAGCACTTTTCGTTTCCAATCACTTTTTAATTCGTATTTTTGCAAATTCTTTTTCGGCGACGAGATTACTACCCGGCACCCTTAAATCGTCAACAAAAGTCACTATTCACCAGTCACCAAATGAACGTCAGCATCATCAACATAGGAGACGAACTGCTTATTGGACAAGTTGTTAACTCCAACGCTTCAACCATGTCGAAAATGCTCATAGCGGCAGGAATGGACGTGCGAGAAGTGGCCACAATCCCCGACGACGGCACAGCCATCCGCGAAACCCTGGAGCGTTGCCTCGCCTCTGCCCAAGCCGTCCTCATCACCGGCGGTCTCGGCCCCACCAAGGACGACATCACGAAAAAGACCCTTTGCGACCTCTTCGGCAGCGAACTTTACGAGAACGAGGAAGCCCTCGCCAACGTCAAGCGCATCTTCGACAGCCGCGGCTACGAACTCACCCCCATCAACCGACAGCAGGCTTGGGTTCCACGCTGCTGCACGATGATCAACAACTATGTTGGCACCGCACCCTGCATGTGGTTCGAGAAGGATGACAAAGTGGTCGTATCCATGCCGGGCGTCCCCTTTGAGATGGAATGGCTGATGGAAAACGAGATTGTCGCCCGCCTGCGCCAGCATTTCCACTGCGACTACATCATCAACAAGAACCTCCTCGTGCAAGGCATCGGCGAGTCGTTCCTCAGCGACCTCATCGAGTCGTGGGAACTCGCCCTGCCCCACTCCATCCGTCTCGCCTACCTGCCCCAAGCCGGCATGGTCAAGCTGCGCCTCACCGCTCGCGGAACCGACGAGACCGAGCTGCACGCCCAAATCGACAAAGCCGTCAAGGAACTCTATCCCATTGCCGGACAATACATCGTGGGCGAAGACCTTGAAACCCTCCCCGAGTTGGTGGCATACACCATGCGCAAGGCCGGCAAAACCCTCGCCACGGCAGAGAGCTGCACGGGTGGCGCCATCGCCTCCAAACTCACCGCATTGCCCGGAGCCTCCGAATACTTCAAGGGTGGCGTGGTGTCCTACTGCAACGAAGTCAAGGAATGCACCTTGGGCGTAAATCACGAGACTTTGGAAGCGCACACTGCCGTCAGCGAAGCAACCGCCAAGGAGATGGCAATGGGCGCAAGAGAACGGCTCCATGCCGACTACGCCATAGCCACCACCGGCATCGCCGGCCCTGGAGGCGGAACGGCAGAAAATCCTGTAGGAACGGTATGGATTGCGCTCGCCTCCAAAAACGAGGTAATTGCCAAGAAGATGAAATACGGCGACCGCCGCGCCCAGACCATCGAACGCGCCTGCAACGAAGCATTTAGTTCATTGATTAAGATGGTGAAGCGTGAACCTTGACCTTGACCTTAACTTTAACCTTAGTCACTAACCCCAACCAATTCATGTCAAAAGGACTCCTCACCATACTGATGCTTATCTGTTCCAACGTATTCATGACGTTTGCATGGTACGGCAACCTCAAACTCACGGAACTGAAAATCAACACCGACTGGCCGCTCATCCTCATCATTCTTTGTTCGTGGGGACTGGCATTCTTCGAATACTGCTTCATGATTCCCGCCAACCGCGTCGGCTCGCAAATCAACGGAGGCCCATTCTCGCTAATGCAGCTGAAAATCATACAGGAAGCCATCTCTCTGATTGTCTTCACCGTCATCGTAGCCACCGTGTTCAAGGGCGAACCCATCCGCTGGAACCACATCGTAGCCTTCGGACTCATCATCCTCGCCGTATTTTTCGCCTTTCTGGGGAAGAAATAGCAACGCGAAGCACCCCAAGCACAACCCAAGCAAACATCAATCCATTGTATTTCAACAATCCACACAATATTAATTGGTGGATTGTTTCTTTTTTTCAAAATCCATTATTATCAGACAAAATCTTGAATCATTATTTTTATATTTAGACATTCTTCCTCTTTGTTTTTTTTTCGTAAATTTGCAAACTTAAACATTGTTGCAACAAAACAACTCACAAAAAAAACAAAACCAGCCCTACAAAGCTTCCCCTACCACGATGTTTATAGCGATGAAATGCAATGGAATGGCACAAATTCTTCCAACAAATCTTATAAACTCCGAGATTATGGCAAAAAAGAAGAAATATACTTTCATCAATTTGTTCGCAGGATGCGAAAATGAAAATGATGACGCAAGAAGTAAGAATTGAAAAACAATAAAAAATCTCCCTGTCCGAAGAACACCTGCCGAACAAGCGGTTTTTAGAGTGGCACAGGGAGAGGGTGTTTGAAAAGTAAAAAGAGGATAATATATGGCGAAAAAGAAAAAATATACATTCATCGATTTGTTCGCAGGATGCGGTGATGATGTGAATTTGATAAGAGAAATTTAGAATAAATAAGTCCTCAAAAAAAACAACAAAATACGGAAACAATGAACGAACCGGCGTTTGTAAATAGAGATAGAATGGTTGCCAATAAGGATTATGTGGCGTGGCTGTCGGATGTGAAGACACGCTTCCGCACAGCGCAGACAAAGGCGATGGTGCGGGT
>JAZLKZ010000124.1:0-15103 GCA_045597845.1 Bacteroidales bacterium
CTGTTGAACCACGTTGAAGCCGCTGCGGCTCCTCTCGAACAGCGTGGCCAGCGCGTTATCGCGGCAACCGTCGTTCCTTCGGCAACGGCAGGTGCTGCGATGAACGATGTCAACCACGAACGCCTTCACATTGCCGCTGTCAAGAACAAGATCAATGCACCCGCCTGGGAAATCGCCGCTGGTCTTGGCGCCATCTTTGCAAGCAACAGCCAGCCGAACGTCCCGATGAACGGTGTCGCCATCCCTGGCCTTGCAACTCCCGAAATTGAAGACAAGTGGAGCGGTGAAGAACAGGATGTGCTGCTTTATGGCGGCGTGATTCCTCTCGTTGAAGAAGACAGCCGTCTCTGCATCGTCCGTGCGGTCACTACGAAGTGCCGGAACGGAAACACCCGATTCACGAAGCTCATCGATACGGGCGTCATCGCAAGCCTTGACTACCTGCGCGACAGCATCATCTCGATGCACACGAACAAGTACAAGAACAAGGTCATCCATGCCCTTCTCGCCGATGCCATCAACGAAGACAACAAGCAGGTTTGCCGCGACCTCGAGGATGTGAAGATCCTGCGCTTCATCGACGAATATGACGACCAGTTCATCACCGAGGAATCCACTAGTGAACCTGGGCGCATGCTCTGCCAGATTCCTGCCCCGGTCGTTCCTGGCCTCAACCAAATCTATTCCACCATCGACCTTTACCTGTAAGGAGTGTAAATCATGGCAAGAATTTCCGAAGTCACCATCGTCATGGATGGCGAACAGATTACTGGCTTTACCGCCTTCAAGGAACATCAGATCGAGACTTCCCAGGTCGTAGAAATGGCCGACGGTTACGATGTTGTCAATGTTCCGGAACAGTACGGCTTTGACCTCTCCATTTCCCCGGAAAAGGGCGCCGACCGCGAATGGCTTTCCATCGGCAAGGACAAGCCCGCCACCTGCATTGTGCAGTACACGGGCGGAAAGAAGGTCGTCTATGGCGGCGTGAAGTGCCTTAGCATGGAACCGAGCGAAAACAACGGCAAGGACCAGAAGGTCTACGCCCTGGTGTTCTTCGCCAAAACCCGCAAGGTTAGCTAATGCCGAGCGAATTTGAAAAGAAAATTCGCACTGAGGACGCCTCTGGTATCGTCCAGATGATCAAGGACGCACATACCGTGCGCAAGGTCATCGAATGGCCGGGGGTTCCCTCCGTCAAGGTGCAGATGCGACTCTTGACCGCATCCGAAGCGCGCCTGTCCAAGGTGGCGAACCAGCAGGAATTCAAGCGCGACGATATCGATATCGGAGTGCAGAACCTTGCAGACTACCGCGAGCAGGAAGCAATCCACGGTCTTTGGCAGGTCTTTAGCGACCCTGAAACAGGCAAACCCTTGTTCAAGAGCGCCGAAGAAATGCGCACCGTATGCACCAATGACGAAATCACGGCCTTGTGCAACGCCTATAACTCCTTTGCCGACGAGAATGACCCTAACCTGGACAAGCTCTCGGACGACGAATTTGACGACCTCAAGGAACTTATCAAAAAAAAACCGGACCAAATTCCGCAGAAAGTTACAAGCTTGCCTGTAGCGTTGAAGCTTCTGCGTACTTTGGTTGCCCAGCAAAAGAACTGAATGACGCCCAGTGGCTCCTGATTTTTGCGATGAAGGGCTACTTGGCCGACAACGACGAAGGATGGCAACCCATTGGCGACAACTAGCGAACTCACTCTTCGGATCGGCGCGGACCCGACAAAGCTCAAGACTGGTCTTAAGCAGTCTTCAGCAGCGATAGACAGCTTTGGCTCCAAGGCCAAGGCTAGTATCGCCCGCGTCGGTGCGTCTATGCGAGGGCTTGCTGACCGTATGGTGACGCCATTCACATCTTTGGTTCTTGGCGGTGGAATGGGCATGGCCATCAAGAACGTGGGCGACCTCTCCGAAACGCTCATGTATTACTCTATGGCTGCGAAAAAGAGCGACGCGGACACGAAGGTGTTCCGCGATTCGCTGCATAAAATGGCTGTTGAGACCGGAGTTGACGCAAACTCCATCTTGAACGGCATTTCAAAAATCGGTGAAATCACCGGTGATTTTGCGTTTTCAGAACAAATGGGTGAAGTCCTTGCCAAGACGAGCAAGGCTGCGAACGTCTCCATGGAAGACCTTGCGCTGCTTTCTTCGGCAATTAACGCTAACGTAGGTTGGGGCGCAAAGGAAATCTCCGAATATTTCAATTCGCTCATCATTCAGGGTGACCAGGGTTCCTTCACATTGCAGAAGTTTGCCCAAGAAGGTAAGGCTCTATTCTCCAGCGCCGCGGCATTCGGTATCAAGAGCAAGGAACAGTTCTCCTACTTTGGAGCGATGCTTCAAACAATCGCCCCTTCTATCAAGTCCGAAGCTGAGATTACCACATCCGTCGGCGCTCTTTTTCGAGACTTGAAGGACAAGCAGAAGGAACTCGGAAAGAAGGGCATCAAGATCTTCGACAAGGTGGACGGAAAGAACCAGGTTAGAGACTTCAAGAGCATCATTGACGACATCATGAAGTATGTGGACGGCGATGCAAAGAAACTCGCCCAGATAGGCCTTACAAGCGAATCCATGAAGGTTCTGAATCCAATGATGGCCGATTACCAGAAAGGCTGGGAGAAGATGAAGGCCATCGGTGAATCTGGTCTTAAAGGAATGTCGAATACCAAGGAACTTGACAATCGTTTCGGTATTGCTTCTCAGTCTTTTATCGGATCTATGGGCAAGATGAAGGCCGTCGCTGCTAAGTTTGCGGATACACAGCTCACGGGGCCTGTAGAACATCTTACAGATGCACTCAAGTACCTTTCAGAGCATCAGGGAATCGTCACCGCAGGTTTTCAGGCTATGAAAGTCGCCGCATTGGCTCTCGCTGCGGTCAAAATTGGCGGTTTCGTAAAAAGCATCGGTGGACTTGCGAGCGACATTAAAGGCATTTGGAGCGGAAAGAAAGGTCCGGATGCATCCGCGGCATCATCCGCACTTGACGCCGTTCAAAAGGTTTATGTGGTCAACATGGGCGGTGGGATGGGTTCCTCGAACTACATGGATGACGATGATCCAGGATATCGCGGAGCTCAGGCAACGGCAAAGAAGAAAACCGTCCAGAACGCAAAGGAAATGGGCCGTTTCCGCTCTGCAATGACTAGCGCCCGCAGTGGACTCAACAAGTTCGGAAACAGCATTTTTGGCGGGTCTCTGCTTACTGTTGCAACAAGCTGGGCCATTGGAGAAATAAAGCAATTCGGAGAAGTTTTCCTGGAATGGCGAAAGGTAGTGAATGAAACTACCGAGAATTCCAAGCGAATGCTTGACGAAAACCAGAAGAACTTTACCGAAAAGTATGGCAAAGAAACTGGTCATTGGGGGCAAAAATACGATGATACCCTTCTTGCGATCCAAAAGGAAGAAAACAGCTTTTTGCCATCTGAAAAGCGATTGAACGAACTTTTTGCTGATCTGAACAGATACAATCAACTGATGAAAAACGCTATTTCCAACAAGGGGAATGGCGTATCTGCCGAAGAATACATGAGACAGTTCCAGCCGCAACCACAGAACATCTTTATCAACGTGGCTCAAAACGGTAAAACCATTGTCGAAACAGACAAGGGAAAACCGCCTAAAGTTAAATCCAAGACCGTTCCGTTCTCGAGGTAACAATGATAGATGAAAATATCAAAAAGGAAGAACCGCTGGATTGTACTCTTGGACCATGGTCGCTTAAACTTGTCAATATCGGCCACGAAGTGAAGCATGCGTTGTCTGTTACGACATATCCGTATCAGAACGGAGCCGACATCGAAGACATGGGCACTGATGCGGAGACTTTCCGCTTTTCCTGTATGCTTCTGCATGAGGATTACGACGAGAACTATTCTGAACTTCGCCGTTGGTTTCTTTCCAGGTTTGAAGAACCTATTGAACTGATTCACCCAAAGCTCGGAACGCTTGAAGGCTACCCCAATAATGCGTCATTTTCCGTTGACAGAAAGCTGCACTGCGCTGAATTTACGTTTGATTTCACTATCGCAGATATTCAGCCTGAAATTCTGTCTTATGCTGACCCGTATGAATCCTCTGTTGAAGAGACTAAAGCATTAAACGAGGAAGTCGCTGCTTCTGTTGCGGAGGAAATGCAACAGGAAGGTGTGCCTGACGTACATGGTTCAGAAGACTGGAGTCTATTGGATAAGTGGGGCGAAATGGGAGATGGAGCTAGAGCTTTCGCCGAGGCGACAAGCAAAGCCATCGGAACCATGCTTGGCGTAATTGATGCCGTTCAGTCTCCGGTAGATGCCATCAGCTCTACAATTGATTATTTGGACTCGCTGAGCGGTGTTTTGACAAAGAGAGTACAAGAATGCTGCGATGCGTTTGTGGGTCTTTCTCGCAAGTTTACGGGCAATTCCAGGGCTGCTGTATCTATCATGGTGGACAAAGCGTCCTCTTTACTTGCGTCGATGTCTACGGCTCCTGCAGCAGTCAGGCGTAGCCTTGCCACGCTGGCCGCATCAACGATATCAACGGAAGCGGCAAAACTCATTTCCGATGACGAAAAAAGACTTGGCGAAAGCATTGCCGACGAGTCTGTTTCAATGGATGATGCCGAAGGTCGCCCAATGGCTGAAGAATCATCCCCATTTTTCCTTACACCGGAAGACTTGGAAGATACTCTTGCCATGGTTCGTTCGTTCATCAATTCCGTTCTTAAGGATGTCTATGGAGCCGATAGAATAAAGAGGCAAGCCGCGCTCTTGTCGGATTCCGTTCTCCGAATCAAGATGGAATACATGACGACGAAAACGGTCAGGATTTCCGCTCCAACGCCAATACACAAGATTACTTTGGACAACGGACTGTCGTATAAGTCTGCCGCCCGTCTTTGTGCCTTGAATAACGTCAAGAATCCGAATTTTATCCAAGGGGAGGTACTTGTCTATGAATCATGACGAAGTCCTCCTTGCTGTGAAAAACGCCCGTGTCGAAAAGTTCGTATCGTACACGGTTATATCTGACCTTTTTGACCCAGATGGATCGTTCGAAATGACGTTCTACCCTGGTTATGACATCAAGAAAGGTGATGCCTGCGAAATATACGTGAATCGTAGGGTGGAACTTGTAGGCATCATTACTAGCGTCAAACGTTCTACAAGCCGCTCAGGGCGCACGATGACCGTAAGCGGGAAATCCATCGCCTGGCTCCTTTCTGCGAGCTGTGTAACGAAATTCGCGACACTCCCAGTCACGCTCAAGGATATCGTTGAACGCCTTGTTCGCCCAATACCGTTTATTGGGAAAAAGGACTTCGAGTATCGCGGTAAGTCTGCAAAGGCAACCGTAAATAGAAAATTTGTTGAGCTTTCTCCAGGAGATACCGTATTTGACGTAATCAAAAGGGCTGCCAATAGCCAAGGATACATATTCTACGCGGCATCCAATGGAACCTTTGTCTTTGACAATGTTCCGGAACGTGGAGACAACAAGTTCAAGATTGGCGGTAACGGCGAGTTCAATTACATTGAAGGATCCGTCGACAATACTATCGAAGATTGCCATTCCGACATCATTGTCATGGGAGAATCTCAGGATGATGACGATGTAAAATACGTCAAGGCAAGCATCCAAAACAAGGATTTTCCATTCAAGATGCCGTTTGTTGTATCCTGGAATGAAAACGAAGGCCCGGCAAAGAAAACTGCCGAATTGAGGCTTGCCGTTGAAAAGTCTCAGGCCGTTCAGTTGGAATACACCATGCAAGGTCATAGTCAAAATGGGAAAAACTGGGAAATAAACGCCTTTGCCCAGGTTGAAGACCCTTCAAATGGTATTGAAGGTCGTTACTTAATCAAGTCAAGGACGTTTTCCCTTGACCGCGACAACGGAAAGACGACGCACCTGTCTCTACAGCTTGGGGGTTCACTGTGATCAAAGCTTTTTCTAGCGTAATAACAAAATGCAAGGACATCGCCAATAAGTTCCGCGGCGTGGATGCAACAGCCAACGGAGTCGAGACGAATGGACGGCAACTTGTTCAGCAATGGGGGTTCATCAGCGTCCCGACTCCTGGATCTAAGGTGATTTTCATCCAGGTAGACAATGTCGTCTATGGTATCGCAAGTGATTCTGCTGATAGGCCGTCCGTAGAAGAGGGCGAAAGTTCTGTGTATCGCTCGGCAGATCACTACATCATTCTCAAAAAAGACGGAACCATCGTTATCAAAGCGTCTAGTGGTGTCGATATTGACGGAGATTTACGGGTCAGTGGAGACGTAAAAGACAAAAATGGCACTCTTGATCGTCTCCGTCAGAATTACAACAGCCACACCCATGTGGGAAATCTTGGCGCACCTACGGCGACGCCGCAACCTATGGACCAGTAGCATGCTTGACCTTGATACTCTCGATACCCGATTTTCGCAAATTGTCAAGTCTGCCGATGGCAAGACTAGCGTGGCGCCACAGCTCGCATCGGCCTACAACGACTACGCAAAGGGCGGAACAATTCTTGGTGCAGATTGTTCCTCTGGAGGAACTGTCGCACTCCTTACGCAAGCCTTCTCCACAGATGGGACACCCGCCGCCGTAGCAAATATGGCTTCCGGAATTTGCAATTTCTGGATGACCGTTCCAAAGCCAGGGATTCCTTCGCATGGTGGCACTGCAGTCGTAAGCGTCGTGCCGTCATTTTCAACGATGATTGCAACCGTCACATCGGCTATTCAAGGCTGTGTTACGACGGAAGCCGTTCAAAAGCCTTACAAGAGGCTTTTCCTGGCGATTGAAAACGTATTGAAAACGGCTCCGTGTGTCGTTACCGAGATGATTCCAGGTACGCCTCCAGTTCCAACACCTTTTCCGGAGTTTTTGTCATGATTCGAAGTCAAATTGAGGAAGAAATAAGGTTGTCGCTCACTATTTCAAAAGGTTCTTTTTTTAGACGACCAGATTTTGGCCATCGACTAAATGAGCTTTCGGGGACTGTGTCTAGCGAAACAACCAGGAATCGAGCCGAAAAATACGCCCGAGACGCCTTACAATGGATGATTGATATCAAGCATCTCCGTTCTGTAGAAGTGTATGCTAGCTATGACCGGGATGATAGACTTCTCATCAATATTGAGGCTATTCCTTTCAATGACAAGCAAATTACGTTCAAAAAATATGTGGAGGTAGGCGATGTGTCCAACAGTTGACGAAATATTCCAGCGACTTCGTGTCGATGCCTTGAATTACAACCCTAACTTTTCAATAAGCAAGGGAACAGAAAGTTATATCCGTTTTTCGTGTATCGCGAGCATCATTTGGGGGACCTACAAGCACCTGGAATGGACTCTTGACCAGATTTTTCCTCCGACAATGTCGAAGGAAAACCTTGAAAAGTTCGCTGCATCCAGGGGAATTGCCGCAGACGGGCTGACAAGTTCTGAATTTCTTCAGTTCGTTCTAAAAACGCTCAGAAACCCGGCCAGTGGTGGTAAACCATCCGATTACGAACGGTGGAGTCTTGAGACGAGCAGTACGGGTAAGGCTGTATCCTTGAGTGCGTCGATGATACTTTCTACGTCAAGTATGCCTGAACTTGACGCAGACCAACTTGTGAATCCGCATAATGATTCCTTTGAAACTGGAATCGCTTTTGAATGTGGATCATCCGATATTAATAAAGACGTGATTATTGATTTAGGCGAAAGCAAGCCCATCATTGGCTTTGGAATAGGTTTCTTGACGACGAGAAAGGCGACTTTTGAAATACTCCATACTGTGGATCCTGATTCGCATGTATGGATTACTGAAGGTGAAATATCCTCTGACTCTTGGTGGAATCAACTCTCTTTTAATGCAACTGATAGATATTGGATGATTAAACTTGTATCTATAGAACCTCTTGAAGATTGGAAGATTCCGGAGCTCAATACTGTAAAGTGCTACGGAATTGAACTATATGAGGCATCGGATAGTCCTGAGAAAGCCTCCTCTGCCAAGTGTCTCTCGAAATATTACGGCGTTGGAACGCTGATGATGCTCGTTACTCCATCGACTCTTTCCATGCGATGCTGCAAAGCGATACGCGAAAAGTGTGAGGAGGAGGGCCCTGTCGCGCCGAAGGAAATCTACGTCAACGTTCCAAAGGAAACCTCCCTTGTTTTGAAAGTGACCATGGATGGCGGCCACATTGATACGGAAAACTTTACACGCGACGTACAACGATATTTTTCGACATTGAAGGCTGGAGACCGATTTATCGCAGCGCAGCTTGTCATTTACGCTATTTCCAATGGCGCTGATGACGCGACTGTACAAAAATTTGATGGCGAGGAATGGGTTGATGCGGGAACAATTGTCCCCGGAACAACTGAAAGACTTACACTTGGTGAATTGACGGTAGTTTAATGAGCGTAAATCCTTTTGAAAGTCCGCATTTCAAGGCCGTATCGGCCATATACCCTCTACAGACGGATGAGGAACACTACGCATTCGGCAAGGAGATGGATCGCCTCAAGGCTGCAACTGACGAAGTCCTTGTCGAAAGTATTCCTAATACATGCACTGAAGCGACTCTCCAACAGTGGGAAGAAGTCTACGACCTCTCTGGGGTCGGAACATTTGAAGAAAGAAAACAGAAACTCGTTGCTGCATACAATGCACAATCCGGTATCACCAAAAGACACTACGAGGCACTTGCCCAGTCGCTAGGCTATGATGTCGTAATAACGCCTCCGCCAAAAGTGTTTAGAGTGGGCGTTTCTCGTCTTGGAGAAAAGTTGTATGACGAAGACGAAGTTTTTACATGGACTATTGAAACTGTTTCTCTTATAGATCCACGAAAACTCATTGAGATTTTTTCAAAAAACAGCATTCCATTTACCAGGATTCGCTGGATTATCAAGATGGGCATGCATCTTGTTCTTGAAGATGGGAAGCACCTTATGCTCGAAGACGGTCGTTTCTTTATTACGGAGGATACATGGAAAGACACAATTTTCAGCTAGGAGAAACTCTTAGCCCAGAGTTCATCAATGAACTTATGAACCTTTCATACGCAAAGGATTCAAACGAGGTCGGTCATTTGCCGCTTCCTGGAGACTATTTTGACAGGATTCAGGTTTTTCGTACCGAAAATAACGCTGTGAACCTTTCTACAGCAAAAAGCGGAATCGTTCTTGTTGAACATGATGGTTCTCCAACTTCGGTTCAGCCCGTTACCATAACGATTGGCGGTGTGACTTCAACTACTGCCAGGATAATCATTTTCGTTCCCCGAGGAGCTGATTATCCGGTAACATTGTCTGTTCCTCTTGCTAGTGGCGTTAGGAAGTCAATCGGTATTTCTGCAGGTTCTAGCGCTATTTTGAAGTGGTATGGGTATGGAACTCAATTCGTTTGGTCATGGCATGAATTGCATAAGGTGCCTGAAAATCCTGAACCGACCGCTACTCCGCACAGTTTCGAGGTGCATACTGACGATTATGTCGAAGTTTCAAGCGATTCGACGTATGTCAACATAGTTACCAGTGAAAACATTAAGGTCCGTAAGGGAATCGTCGACTTTACAGTACGTTTCTTGGTGGATATATCCGATCAGACTTTTGGAGGAAACGATGTTTGGGTGCAACTGTATGATGATACTAGCCATGAGGAGTTGATCACTAAGAAATTGTATAAACCAAACAAGTTCGACGGAGATTCTGGTGCGCTTTATACAAAGTTTAGCATGACGGAACGATTCGCTCTGTCTGTCAATTCAAGCGCAAAAATCAGTGTTCGGATGAAATTTGCAACGCAAGCCGGCATTCTTAAAATCAGCAAAGTTGACGTGACCGGTATGTGGATTGAACAATAACTGGAGGCTATATGGCAGAAGAATATCAAGGCGAAGGCACCTTTGACCTTCAAGCATTATCCATTCAATCAGCGAAAAGCGACGGATTCAATGTCGTTGCAAGCAAACAGGGAACTGGTGGCAATCCAGGTCAATCCAAAAGGGTTGACTTGCAGGATGTCGTGGATGTATCAATGATTGCTCCGCCATATTCCGAAGGAACATTCGCAAAGGGCGATCTCGTTAGTCGAGAAGGCAAACTTTACGCCGCAAAGGAAAATCTTACTATTGGTGCATCCACTCCTTTTGATCCATCGAAATGGAACGAAGTCGTTTTATCCAATCTTTTTGGATTTAAAGTAGTCAATTACGAAATCACACCCGTGTCAGAAATAATCGAGGCTATAAATGCGGGCAAAGTTATCGTACTTGTCAATGATGGCGTTCCATATGTAGTAACTTCAGGCCGAATTTGGTCCGGCAACGCATACCTGCAATTGTTCGCAGGCGGTATTCTGAGTGTCGTGACAATTTCCGCGCAAAACGTATGGACTGCGACAGATTCCGAGTACAGCACCAAGGACTACGTAGATGGCCTCGTCGGTGATGTCGAGATCCTTTTGGCAGCATTGTAGGAGGTGGTATGTCAATAGCAAGCGAGATTACTAGACTCCAAGGAGTTAAATCGGACATCCTTACTGCCATTGCGGCCAAGGGTGTGGCTGTCCCTAGCGGCAGTGTGCTTGGAGATTGTCCGGAACTGATTGCGGCCATTACCGGCGGTGGTGGAGGCGGAGAAGGTGTTTACGCAAGGCAAATTGTCGGAGAAAGTGGAATAAAGGTTGTCGACGAAAGCGGTTATGTCGGTCTTGTTGTAAACCCGTACTTTTCGCACAATGGTTCATCCTATCCTGGCAACTATGCAATCGTTGTATCCGGAGCGGACTTTTCCGACAAGGGACTTGGACGGGTGACGTTCGTCGAATACGGGACTCTCGAGATAGGCGGGCTTCCGTACAGGACAGTTACCATCGGCAGTCAAACCTGGATGGCCGAAAACTTGCAGATTGCCGCAGGAGACGCTTCGTTTTACAATAACGACGAGGCGACTTATGGCCGCGACGGAAAGAATTACGGACGTCTATACAACTGGGACCAGGCCAGGGGGATAACTGTCGCTGGATGGCATCTTCCGACAGCTGCTGAATGGGACCAACTAGCCAATGCAATCGGTGGAACCGGTGTCGCCGGTACGAAGCTCAAGTCCACTACTCAATGGTCTAGCGGTAACGGTACCGATAACTATGGCTTTTCGGCTTTTCCATCAGGCAACCGGTACTCGAGCTCCTACAGCTATGTGGGCAGTGGCGCTTACTTCTGGACGGCCACGGAGAACTCGTCGACTAACGCCTACTACCGTTACTTCGATACGGGTGCGTCGATGAACTCAAACAACAGCAACAAGAGCCGCAACTACTACTCTGTTCGTCTCGTCAAGGATTCCTAGCGAGCCTGGCGTAGCCAGAGCGAGCCGGACCGGAGCGCCGAAGGCGCACGGGCCACAAGAAATGCTTAAATTTGTGAAGCTGACAAACAACCTCAACCGCAAGGCTGCGTAGCAGCCTTGCGAAATTTTTTTTATGAATACAGAAGACATTCTTAATTTTGAAAATAATGCCGGAAGTGAGGTTCATTTAGTTCGAGACCGTCTTTTTTGGCAGGCTTGGGAACATTCTGCTTTCTTGTTTTCCAAGTATTTCAGAAAATATCAAGTCCATCATAGATTCGTCCAAAAGGTTGCGAAAGACCTTGTTTGGCTCGGATTTCCAAAAAATGTTCTAAAGGATTTACAACTTACGGCCAAACAAAAGGGGTTCCTTTATGAAACAATAAACGAAGACCATATAGTCATTAAGAATGTCCCAAATACGGACGGATATGATGAATGGAAGTCGGCAATCTTATCAACTCCAAATACTCCAGAACCTCCCAAAAAAGTGCGTGAGAATGTTAAAAATGAACAAAAAAAAGAAGCAAAAGCGTCGGAATACCTTCTTTATAGACTTGTATTTGATTTTACTGTCTACGCATCAAACCTAGTTCCCAAAATAAACAAAATATACCGTTACCCTATCGGAGAACGCCTTTTGAACTCGTTAGTTGATGTTATGGAGCATATATATTTGTACATTAACCACTGCGCTAGACTTGATGTAGATTTTTTGGTTCAGTCTTTTCTTCGAATAAGACTAGATTTCAGACTTCTAAATGAGCTTCATCAAGTAAGTTTAAACCAATGGATGTTCATTAACCAAAAAATAGAGGAAATACTTAAAATTGTATCGCCGGAATCCCTGCGTTCAAGGACTCAGGGAGCGAGCAATGAGGAATCCAGTATTCTGCCCGCCTCATCTGGAAATGGATGAAGGGTTCACACCGCTCAAAAAATCCATTAAAAGCCTTTTTTGAGCTCTATTAAATGAATGCTTCGTCGTGATGGCTTTTCGGCTTTTCCATCAGGCAACCGGAACTCGAGCTCCTACAACAATGTGGGCAGTAACGCTAACTTCTGGACGGCCACGGAGAACTCGTCGACTAACGCCTACAACCGTAACTTCAATACGGGTGCATCGATGAACTCAAACAACAACAACAAGAGCAACAACTACTACTCTGTTCGTCTCGTCAAGGACTCCTCGGAGGGTACCATTAAGGTACCCTCTATTTATCCTCTTTTGTACAAGTCTTACAGGCAAGCCAGAAAGAACAAGAGAAATACGAAAACTCAACTAAAATTCGAACTAAATGTTGAAACCAACCTTCTAAAACTTGCAGAAGAACTTGTAAACCGAACCTACGAATTATCACCATCTGTTTGCTTTATCAATGAAAAACCGGTTAAAAGAGAGGTTGTTGCCGCTGATTTTAGGGATAGAGTAGTACATCACTTGCTTTGTTCCTGGTTATTTCCAATATTTGAAAAACAGTTCATTTATGACTCATATAGCTGCCGAAAAGGAAAGGGTACTCTATTTGGAATCAACCGAATCAGAGGTTTTTTAAGAGCTGCTAGTGACGATTTTAGAAGGGATTGTTGGGTGCTTAGACTCGATGTCAAAGGCTTTTTTATGAGCATTGACAAGGCTCTTTTGTATGATTTTATTGTAGATGGATTGGATAAAGCGAAGTGGATGGGTATTCCAGATGTGACTCTTTGCGAATACCTAGTGAAAAAGATCGTGTTTTCGATGCCTTTGGAAACGGCTATGTTTAGAAGTCCGCCGGATGCCTGGGACGATTTGCCAAAGGACAAAACATTGAAATATGCCGGAGAAGACAAAGGGCTTCCAATAGGGAACCTGACTTCTCAACTATTTGGCAATATCTACATGAACAAACTTGACCATTTCGTTAAAAGAACGCTTAAAATCCGCTATTATGGACGATATGTTGACGATATGGTTCTAGTATCCGATAATAAGGAAATGCTAATAGATGCCATTGATAAAATACGACGATTTCTCAAAGAAGAACTTAAACTTACTCTACATCCACGTAAAATTAATCTTCAGCCCGCCGCTTATGGATTTGATTTCCTTGGAGTCCATATCCTTCCTTATCGTGTTTATCCAGGAAATAGAATTCGTCGCAACTGTAAAAATGCGTTGACTCAAAGATCAAATAAACACGAAGCAACTATTGAAAGTTATGAAGGAATGTTTAAACACCTTAATGGAACTCGTAAACTCAAAATGATGATAGATCGTTCAAAAGGCGTTTAATCGAGATTTAACTCTATTATTTTGTCTCACGAAAAGTGATTTTTTGTCCCACTAAAAGTGCGCCGTTATACAGGCGGTGTGCAACGAATTCAGCATGCTGTTCGCTTCCGTGCTGGAGGCCATCGGCTTCAACGTCGTGCTGGTGATTGTCCCGAGCCACATGTTCGTCGGGTGGCAGGTGGAACGGGGTTCGGACGTATACGGTTTCGTCGAGACGACGCTTCTGGCCAACGACAAGGCGACTTTCGAGAATGCGTATGAATCTGCCGTCAATACGTACAACCAGCAGGTGGACGCGGGGGCTTTCAAAACCGACTCCGCCGTCATCATCGATTTGCCGAAGGCTCGTGATTACGGCATCCTGCCGAACGATATCCCGTAACGAAGCCCTGCAGCGGCATCCTGCAGCGAGGGGACGCGTCCGTCAGGAGGCTATTTGCGCTTGGCGCGGGTGGCGTTGTGGCGCTTTTTGCGGGGAAGAGGACGGCTGAGTCCTGAAACCAGCGTGCTGGCATAGGTCTCGTCGCCTTGGGCGAGGCGTACCTTGCTGGCGTGAGGGAGTTTCTTGATTCGGGCTTCCAGGCGCAGGGCGTATTCCTTGCTTTCGAGCTCGAACTGATGCAGGATGCATTCGGGCGGGAAGGCCTTGGTGAACTTCGCTCCCTTGCCGCTTCTATGTTGCTCGAATCTCGCCGCGACGTCGACGGCGTAGCCTGTATAGATGCGATCGCCGGCACAGCGTAGCATGTAGACGAAGTGAGGCATCTTCGAGGATTGGGGGATGGGGGGGGGCGCGATAAGGCGCGGGTTCGCCGCGTCTTATTCCTTTTCGGGTTTCGAGACGATTCGCATGTAGATGGATCCGAAGATCGCCGCGCAGAAGCTCCCGAGCAGAATGCCGAGCTTTGCGGAATCCTGGCGGCCGCCCACGTCGAATGCAAGACCCGCGACGAACAGGGCCATCGTGAAGCCGATGCCGGCCAGCATGCCGCCGCCCCATAGAATCTTCCACGGGTAGCTGGGCTTCTTCGAGACGCCGATTTTCACGGAGAGGAGGCTGAACAGGAAGATGCCGATCGGCTTGCCGAAAATGAGGGCGAGTGCGACGGCACTCATCACCGGGACTTCCACGCCGCCAAGCTTGATTTCGACGCCGGCGTTGCTCAAGGCGAAGAGAGGCATGATGGCGAAATTCACCCACGGCACCAGGGGCTTGTACAGGCGTTCCTGCAGGGAAAGACTTTCGCGGGCGCCCCGCTTGAGCATGCTGAATACGCGGTACTTTTCTTCGCCCGAGACGCTTGCGTCGCCATCGAGAACGTTCCCGACGCTGTTTGCGAAGCGGGCGACCTTGCCGCTCGCGATGACGGGCTTGGCCGGCACGGAAAGTCCGAGCAGCACGCCGGCGATGGTCGGGTGAACGCCGCTTTTCACGAACAGCGCCCAGATGGCGACGCCGACGACGCCGTGCAGCAGCA
>JAZLKZ010000125.1:0-38568 GCA_045597845.1 Bacteroidales bacterium
GTAGTCGAGCATGCGACGACGTTTGCCAACCAAACCTACCAAAGCGCGCTCTGTTACCTGATCTTTCTTGTTCTGTTTCATCAGTTCGGTGAGGTGCTGAATGCGATAGGTGAACAAAGCAATCTGGGATTCTGCGGAACCACTGTTGTTTGCTGCTTTGCCATATTGAGCAAAAATTTCTTGTTTCTTTTCTTTCGTCAAATACATATCTTCTTTTCTTCTTTTTTTTTGTTTCAAATCGATTGCAAAGATACTACATTTTTTTTGAACGGAGCAATCTTTTTTGAAAAAAAAACCACATTTTTTCTTAAAATATTGACATATAGTTTTGTGTAAAAGTGCTACTTTGCTCTTTTTCTTTTGTATTCAGTGCTATTTTGATGGTTTTTTTTGAAGAAAAACGCCTTTAGAGGACAGAATGTTGACCGAAAATCTGGTGCGAAGTACTGTCGTAACCTTCGATTTTGTTTTGTTGGATGTTTTTCGTTGCGTATATAAAGTAAAAGGGGTATCGCATGGATACCCCTTGGCTGAGTCTGGTATTATGCGTTCATGGTGGCTTCGATTTCCTCTACGGTTTTGGGAATGGGCTTGCCCAGAACTCTACATCCCGTTTCGGTGATGAGAATGTCGTCTTCGATGCGAATACCACCGAAGTCTTTCCATTTCTCCAATTCGGCGAAATTGATGAACTCTTTGTTGGTGCCTTCGTCGTTCCATTTGTCGATGAGGGCGGGGATGAAGTAGCATCCTGGCTCGTCGGTGACCACGAAGCCGGGCTGCAGTTTTCTGCCGCAGCGCAGACTACCTAGGCCGAACTGCTCGCTGGGGCGCGTCTCGTTGTCGTAGCCTACGTTGATTTGACCGTAGTCTTCCATGTCGTGGACGTCAAGACCCATCATGTGGCCGAGTCCGTGGGGCATCATCAGCGAGTGGGCACCATTGGCAACGATGTCGTCAAGGTTGCCTTTGAGTATGCCGAGGTCTTTGTAGCCTTGTGCCAATATGCGACTTACAGCGGTGTGAACTTCCTGGTAGGTGATGCCGGGGCGTGAGATGCGAATGCATTCAAGTTGACCTGCGAGTACGATATTGTAGATGGCGCGCTGACGGTCGTTGAACTTGCCTCCCACGGGAACGGAACGGGTGATGTCGGAGCAGTAATTCATTGCGGTCTCGCATCCGGCGTCCATCACCAACATACGGCCGGTTTCCAGCTTGTGGTCGTGGTTGTGGTTGTGGAGCGTCTCGCCGTGGATAGTCATAATTACGGGGAAACTCACAGGGCCGTTGCCCTTCCAGGCTTCGCCCTGCATAAAACCGGCAAGTTCGTATTCGTATCGGCCGGGCATGGCCATCTTCATTGCTCCTACATGCATATTGTAGGCTGTGGCGATGGCGCGTTCGATTTCCTCGATTTCCTCGGCGCTCTTGATGCTGCGCTGTTTCACGCAGGCGAGGATGAGGTCCATTGAGGCGTAGCTGCGCACGGCGTCGTATTTGATTCCCAAGAGGGTGCTGAGCTGGCGGATGTTGTCGGCACGATAGGGTGGGAGGTAGTGGAACTTGGTTTTGTGGCTGGCAATCTGGTTGTTGATGAAAGCCTGCAAGTCTTTGAGGCTGCCGCTGTTCTCTACGCCTACGCTGGCGGCGAGTTCCTTGACGGAGGGCAGCGGGCCGGTCCAGATGATGTCGTTGATGTCGTAGTCGTTGGCGAAGATGTAGTCCTTGCCGTTGTCGCAGTCGAGTACGCCTACGAGGTCTTCGCGCTGCAAACCAAAGAAATAGAGAAATGAGCTATCCTGGCGGAACCAATAGGTGTTGTCGGGATAGTTGCAGGGTGCTTCGTGGTTGCCCTGGATGATGATGATGCCGTGTCCGATGTCTTTACGGAGCTGTTCGCGGCGTTGGATGTAGGTCGATTTTTGGAACATGATTTATAATAGTTAAGGGTTATTATTTAAGAGGATTCCAATTTAGGATGTGATTTTTTGCGGCTTTATATTAATAATAATGTGTTAGAATGAGAATCGGACGGAGATGCCGCCTTTGGTGGTGGAGTTGGGGTAGGCGTTGGAGATGTACGGCGTGTTGATGTTTGTCTGGAAGAAGACTTTCAACGAGAGCGTGGAGGAAAGGGCGTATTCGCCGGAGATTTCGGCCATCCAGACTTGACTACCCGACGACACTTGGCTGATGGATTGGTTGATTTTGCGTATCTCTGTTTTGTTGCTGTTGTAGGTGAGGTTGAGCTGTAATACGATGTCGCTCTTGAGGTTGTGGGTCTTTCCTCCGGCCTTGACGTTGAACGCTACGTCCTTGAAACGGTATCCGCCGCCGAAGGTGATACCGTCTCGTGAGGTCTCTGTGAGTTGGTTGTTGGAGAAACTGAGTGCGAGGGTTCTGTTACGTTGCAGCGAGAAATTGAACTGCAAGCTGTTTACCATGCTTACCGCGATGCGAATGAGGGGGTTGAACTGCTCGGCAATCTGTATGGCGTCGGTGCTCAGGGGGGCAATATAGTCTCCGGTATTGTTGATGATGGACTCTGCTCCGTAGTCGTAGTCGTCAACGCCCGAAATGGCGGCGTCGGTGTAGTAGTTGGCTATTGAGTAGGTGGATTGATATTTGTGGGTGAGGGTGATGTTGGTGAACCATTTCTTGAGGAACTGTATTTTGTTGAGACCGGTGTAGTTGACTGACCAGTTGGGCAGCGGAAAATTGAGGAAAGGTGAAAAACTGCTGCTGTTGGGGTCTTTGCCAAGATAGGTTGCCAAGAATGAGCTGAGCAATACCGTTTGGCTGTTGGCACTGTATCCTGCGGGGTAGTAGTCGCCAATTACGGTGTCTTGCACCATATCGTGACAGTATGGGTCGGGATTCATCTCGGCAAGGCGGTTTGCAATGATCATCCGGTTGCTGAGGAATTGTTGGAAGAGTTTCTCTTTGTTGGAGAAGGCTGTTCCGAGACTCCATGTGGTTGTAGTGTAGCTTCCAGTGGTGATGGCCGATAGCGGACCCTCTACGCGATCCCATTCGGAGAGGTATTTGTAATAGTATTCATCTCTTGATGAGTAGTTCTGGGTGCATGTAACGTCGATTTTGAAGTCGCGTATCGGCTCCAATGTGGCCTGAAGAGAGAATGTTTGGTTGAATGTATTCTCGTGGGCGTCGTTGAAGAGGGTGTCTCGCGATAGTAGGTCGTTGCGTAGCAGATATTCCGCCGTCTCGTCGGTGTGGATGCCCAACAGGTAGTTGAAGCCGGGTGTCCATAAATTGGTTGGGTCAAGACCCACGATGGTGGCTTCTCCCATATAGCCTGGCAGTCTGTTGCCTGTTGTTAGCGAGTATTGAGCATTGGCTGTTTTGAGGCACGTGACAAAGCGTATTGAGAAATCACGTATGGCACGCAATTTCTCGAGCAGCGCCTCATGCTTCAGCGAATCGGCCATAGCGATGGAGTCTTGTTTCGTGAGGGCCTTGGTGGGTTTCATTTTCTTGGGATTCCCTCTCGTATTGGATGCGGTGTTCTTTTTGCTGCCGGCATTGTGTGCGTTGCGAATGAGAGGTATCTTATTGTAGAGAGTCTGCATGTTGGCGTTGGCGGTTCCTTGCAAGGTCATGCTGTTGCTGAGGGTACTGCCTTGGCTGGCAAGTGCTTGTGTGGTACCAAGATAGTTGTAGGTTGTCCGGTAAGTGATGGGAACTTTCAGGAAATCTAGATAGGGCAGTTTGTTGATGGGAGGGTTCCATGTGGCGCTAAGTACCTGCTGGAAGTTCTGCATGGTTCCTCCTCCCATGATGGAATGCCAGATGGAGTCGTGCGAACCTTCCGATCCAAGCGGTCCGATGGGTTCGTCGATGCGGGCGTTGGCGTTGGCGGTATATTGAAGTTGCAGGTTGCTGGTAAGGTCGTAGTTCACACCATAGTTCCGTTGCCATGTAAATTGCTTGAAATAGGTTGGCTTGGTAATCACCAATGCGGTGCCTTTGTTGCGCATCATGGTTTCTTCGTAGTCGCGAAAGACCTCCGTGCTGAAATTGATGTTCTTGGGTTGATAGAAGAGGTTGAGGTCGCGGAAGAACTTGAGGTTTTTGTTTTGGAACGCCTTCTTTTTGAAGAACGGTCGCCATTGTTTGGGTTGCGCGACGGCGAAATTGTAGTTCAAGCTTCCTCGGTGCTGGTCTTTGTTGTAGTATTGCAAGTCTTCGTCGCTTTGCCGTTCGCGGCTGTAGGCGTAAGAGAACGCAAAGTTCTCGATGTCGTAGAAATGGCTTTCAAGCGCTTTCTCGCCCACACGGTCTTTGCGTATGTTGGTGAGCGTGAGATTGGTGGCCGACCTGCGCTCTTGGGTCATCAATTTGACGCTGTCTCGTTCGGCCTTGGTCTGATAGGTCTGGAGGTCTTCTTTCAGGATTACGTCGGGGTCGAGTGGGTTGTACTCAGGACTTCCGATATTGGTGGTGTGGTCGATGTAGAAGGGTATGCGCACTCCCCAGTTCTCGGGCAGGAACTTGCCCAGCTCCATGTCCAGAGAGGCTTGCAGTTGCAGTTGGTTTTTCAGTTCCAGCGTGGTCAGCTTGTCTTCCAGATTGCCGTAGCCCGCCGTGGTGTAGGAACCATAGAGGGACAGGTTGCCGAGGTCTGCGAGATTCGTTCTCGCCAAGGCCATTGCAGCCCAGCCACCACGGTTGTTGTAGTCGCAGAGTCGCAACTCGTTCACCCACAGCAATGCTGACTTTGGCAGCATGTCGTTTCCGTCGTCGAGAGTCTCCTTTCGGGGATTGCGTACGCCAATCATGATGACTTTCACCTTGCCGAGGTTTGGCGTACCCAAGACTGTGTATTTGCGGTTGTCTATGTATTCGTAGTAGAGCTGTGTGCCGCTCAGCGTGGCGTCACCGCTGCGGATTTTTCGGTTACGGTTGGTTTTGATTTCTACCAGTTTCTGAAGGTCGATTTCAACGTTGTTGTCTTCAGGCCAGATGCTATAGGGATCATCTACGCTCGTGTGCCACGGCGTGAGTTTGAGGGGCACTTCGTATTCGTAGTAGTTGTTGTTGTAGTCCGAGCCCAGTCGTACAAAGAGACGGAGGTCGTCGTCGCGGAGGTTGTCTGTCTCGAATTGTTTTTCGGCATGGACGAACATCTTGATCTTTCCGTAATAGCGTAGGTCGTATTGCGAGTTGCGATATACGGCGCGGGCATCGCCCTGGGAAAGATTGGTGATTTCCAATGCCAAAGCTTGCTCGTTCATTTGTGTTGAGGAGGAGGTGGTGTACCATTCCTCGCGTTGGATTCCCGGAGGCAGTACATAAGGAACAGGTTCGCGGGCACCGTTTTCCTCAATATTTACGGTAGAAATGGAAAAACTGGTGTTGGCGTCGGTGCCCGTGGCGTAGTCGCCAGGTTGCAGCAGACTTTCGGAATATTTCCTCCAAGTGGCGTAAACCAGCTCCAAGGTGGCGAAACGAAGAATGATGGGTTTGTCGAACTCGTTGAGGAACATGCGCATGAATCGAATCGACTGAAATCCGTTGATGTTGCCCACCTTCTTGTCGGGCTCGCGGATGGGTATCCTGAACTGATACCATTTGCAGGAGGTGACTTCTCCGTTGGCGAGTTGGATGCCGGTAGCTTCTTGAATGTCAACGATGTGGTTTTCGCCGATGTTCATGTGGGCGGGGTCGAGGTTGATTACGTATTGATAGTAGTTTTCCGCCTCGCTCAAGGTATTGTCCTTGTTGATGTCCTCGACGTTTGGAAGCGTGGAGGCCGCCGTAGAGTAGCTTTCTTCGTTGTCGTCGTCAACGGGCGAGTTTCCTTCAGGGTTGTTGTAGTATTTGTATCGGTCGTTGATTTTGACGTTCTGCTCGTCGTAGTAGCTGCTTCTGTAGTATCGGAAGTCGTCGCTGCTGGGGTCGGCGAGGGCTTGCTGGTAGGCGCTGCTGGAGGTGCCGTGGGCCAGTTCGATGCGTTGCAGGTAGTCGCTGAAGAACGACTGCTCGTCTTGCGAGCCGTGTGTGCTGCTCAGTCCGTCGTAGCCAATGTCTTGGTATTTTCGAGCCGAGGCGTCGTTGTCGAAGGCGTTGACGATGGGTTGCGTAGTTGGCACGCGACCCCATATCGTGGTATCGACATTGACGACTTCCTCGCTGGCGGGAAGTCCGTTTTCGAAACTCTTTCTGCCGTCGCGCAGAATGTCTTCGCTGATGTCGCCCAGGTTGAAATACAGTTTGCCGCCCGTATGGTTCGAGTCTTCGATGAAAGGATCCATCAGCCAGAATTCGATGGTCTCGATGTTCTGGGTCTCGAAGTCGGTGTATTCCATCTTGCGCATGATGCCGCCCCAACGCGACTGTGGGTTGAGCAGTTTTCCGTCGGCGTCGGTTCCGGCACTGTATTGAGTCGGTTCTACATCGTAGTTGTACGGACCTCGTTCTTCGGGGTAATAGGCCAGGTTCAGTTCGTAGATGTTGGTGGGCATGCCTGCGGCGCGACTCTTGTTGGGGAATACTTCCTGCTCGTAGATTCGGCGTGCGTAGGGCTTTGAACGGTCGTCATCGGTGATATTCTCTGGACTGTTGTTTTCGTAGAAAAGGTTGTCGATTCGGTACCAAGCCAGTCGGGCGCGGTTGTATCCGTAGGCGAGTCCCGAACCTGTGCGTGTTTCGGGAAACATGGGCAGACTGCTCTGCCAGTCTTGCGGCGTGCTTGCCAAAAACCACGAGCCTACGCCTTTGAGGTCGATGCTGCTTTCGGCGCCTTCAAAGTCGTCGATATAGGAGGATGATTCTTCGCCTACCTTAGACATTCCGGGGATGAAATGGGCGAATTCGGCCGAGAGGGTGAGCGTGGATGGCGCTTTGGTTTCGATGCCGGGCAGCCAGTCGATCATCTTTGTGATGAAAGGCGCTTCGTGACGGTAGTTCAGGTCCAAACCCCAGATGGTGTTGCTGGTGGGCTCTTCGCCGAAGTTGTTTTTCTGGGTAAGCGGCTTTTCGTAGAGGTTCATCACCGTGGCGCCTACGTTGAAGTCTTTTTCTATCTCGTAGTTGAGGTGAAGTCCCATCATGCGCTTGGTCATCATGCTGAACGAGTTGTTCTCGGAACTTACGCTGATGGGTGTTCCGCTGCTGAGGATGCTTTCGTTGATGATGCGCACTGTACCCATGGTGTAGTCCACGGTGTAGTCCACGTTCTCTATCAACGGCATGCCTCCCGCCGTGACGCTGACGCTTCCTTGCGTGACACTGTATCCAAGTGAAATTTCGCCGCTTACCGAACTGGTGAAGTAGCCTTCAAGATAGAACTTGTTCTTGTCGGCATATTGCCGTGCCAAGGTCTGCGTCATGGTGTAGAGCGAGTCGAAGCAGTATTTGTTCGCCAGTCGCTCGTCGCCAAGTATCTCTCTGAGGTCTTTGCCGAAGGGCTCTACTGTGGGGAAGAAGATGCGTCCTGTGGTGGATTGTATCGTGCCGCCTTTGTAGGCTGCGCTGTCGAACCAGTCGAAAACACCATCGGCATAGTAATAGTTTTGAGATGCGTCCATTCTGTCGAGGCCGAAGACTTCCACCAAAGGCAGTCCCTCTTTGGATCCTTCCGTGAAGTACCCGATGCCTACGCCGCCTTCGGGACTTTCATAGAGTAGGTTCAGGCGGAAGTTTTCGGGGCTGATTTGGGTGCTTTTCAGAAAATAGACGTTTTTCATCATCAAGCGCCACAAAGGACCGTGAGTGTTGGTTGCGGTGCTTTTCAAGAGCTTTACTACCAGTGTATTGGGGTCGTTAATGCCATCGGTCGTAAATTCGCCTACTTGATAGATGGTGGTGTCGCCGATGATTTGGTATTGGAACGCCACGGCGAGCATTTGGTCGCTGCTCAACGGCTGTGTGAGGGAGATGAAACCCAGCTGGCTGTTGAACGTATATTCGTTGCTGTTCAGCAACCGTGCACTCTCGATTTTTTCGTAGTCGGTGCCACTCACCATTCCCAGTCCCTGCATGTAGCTGGTGATGTTGTTTACGCTGCGTATGGCGTTGACGTTGATTATGTTTAGCAGGTTGTTGGCGTTTGTGGAAGGACGTTCCGATCCGTAGCCTATCACGCTGCTGTTGGAAGGATTGCGCTCGCCCAAATCGGTCAAGGCGAGCAGGTTGCGGTTGTTGGTGACGGCGGCGCCTACGTTGGTGCGCCAAACTTCGAGGCGGATGATCTTGATGTTGGTGTTTACGGTGGGCAAAGTGCTCATCGCTTTGTTGTAGTTGTCGTAGAAGTATTGTGCGAGAAAATAGTGCCGGTCGGCTTCGTATTCATCGGCGCGGATTTCGAATTCCTGCGCACTGGCACCGCCTTTGACTTGCAGGTTCTCGGTACTGGTCTCCTTTTGACTGAAAACGGCGTCAACGGTCAACTTGCCGAATTTCATCTTTGTGTGAGCTCCGAACAGTTGCTGACTTCCTTTAATCAAGGTGGTGTTTAAAGGGAATGAGATGTCGCCTACTTCTGCCAACTGCAGTATTTCATCTTCTTTGCCTTCGTATTTCAGTTTCAGCTTGTTTTCAAAGTCGAAGGTGGCTTGGGTGTTCCAGTTGAAGTCGAAATCCACCAAGTCGCCGATCTTTACGTTCATGCTTACTTGGATGTTTTCATCGAAGTCGAAGGTGGTTTGACTGCGTTTGTTTACGTCTTTGGCAGGGTCGTCTCGGTAGTTGTTCACCAGCTGGAAGGTGAGTTCGGCGCTACCCGTGGGATTGATTTCGATTTTGGGAACTTCTCCGAGTTTCTTTATCTTGTTGCTGATGGCGTCGAAACCGGGAATGTTGTCTAAAAAGCCCAAAGTGCCTCCATCTTGGTTGCCTTGCCGGCTTTTCTCGTCCCAGTATTTGTCCATCATCTTGTCCATCTTCCAGTTCTGGTATTCGTCGAAGGTCATGCTGGAACGTTCAATCACGATGTCGCCGACTTTTCTCACATGCACATATTCGTTGCGCTCGGTGTCGTATTCTACTGTGTCGGTCATGTTTGAGGGTGTGTAGCCAGTTCCCCACGACTGCCAGTTGGAAGACGAATCTGGAGTCTGCGACCATGTGTTTTGAATGGTCAGCATGGCGCAGAGCAAAAGCAGAATATGGCTGAAGGATTTGATAGTAGGTTATAGTTTTTGGAGGGCTTCCTTGATGAGTTCTTCTACGCTGAGTGACGAATCCAGGCCTTGTAGCACCTTGTCGGCGGCGGCTTTCGGAAAACCAAGCATTACCAAGGCAGAAAGGGCTTCTTCTTTGTTGGCTGAGGTGAGAACGGTTGCCGACCCAGAGGATTTCCAGTTGCCGCCAATTTTGTCTTTGAGTTCCAATACGATGCGTTGTGCAGTCTTGGCACCGATGCCTTTCACCTTTTGTACGCGTTTGGCGTCTTCGTTGGCAATGGCTTGGCAGAGATCTTCCACACTCATGGAGGAGAGCATCACCCGTGCGGTTTGTGAACCTACGCCATTTACGCCAATCAGCATGCGGAACAGTTCTCGCTCGGCTTCTTCGCAGAATCCGTAGAGTATGTGGGCGTCTTCTCGAATCACTTCATGCACAAGCAATTTGACGTTGCCTTCGCTTTTTTGTAGCTGTTCGTAGCTATAGAGCGTTATTTCCATCAGATAGCCCACGCCGCCGCAGTCTATTACGGCTTGTGTGGGTTCCAATTTTGCAAGATTTCCGGAGATGTATTCGTACATGATTTATTTAGTTAAGAGTTGGAGGAACCTATCCACTAATCACTTTTGTTTATTCTGTCTCCATCCGATTCCTTGTGCAGGTGATCCTTCTTGGAGGGTGTAGTCGTCGTTTTCGGTATCGGTAAACATTGGGTCTTCGTCCCATTCGCCACCTTTTACGATGCTGTGGATGATGGATAGCGAGTGATTTACGCGGTCGTCAAGGTCTATGAGCAGTTCGCCTTCGCTGTGATTTCCGTAGATGATGCAGTTTGTGAAATTCACGCTCATTGCGTCGTAGAGATATTCACTGCCAGGGTAGCTGTAGTGGTTGTTGAGCACCACGCTGGGATTGGTGCGGGTGCTGTAGCGCCAATAGTCGGCGAAGGTGCTGTTCGAAAAGGCGTATTTCCCGCCATATTGCAAAGCCAATGTTGCCGTTCCGCAAGTGTGTACCAGCACGTTGTCGCCCTCAATCCATGCGGTTTGTCCCATGATGCCTGCCATGGATTGGTTGCGGATTATGGAGTTGGAAATGCGGAGGGTAGGATTGTTGTTGACGTTGGTGTCGGCGACAATTCCTACATAGCCGTTTTCGATCACGGCATTGTCAATCACGTTGTCTTTGCTGCCGGAGCTCAGCCAGATGTAGCCCCATTGTCCAGGCAGTTTGTCGTAGTGGGAGTCGTGTCGGATGGAGGTGAAAAGCACTGGCGTTTCTGTCGTTCCCTGCACCTTCAGCGTGGCGCCGTCGAATATCCACAGCACTGCGTCGTTGTGGAAATGGAGCTCGTCGCCATCTTTGAGTGTCAAAGTGTTGAGGCTGTCAACGACGGCATAGCCTATAATTACATGCGGCAGGTCGTGACGCCAGTTGTCGCAGTCTATCACGCTGTAGCGGTAGGGATTGCCAAAGGCGTCGGTGGGATAGCTGCCGTCGGCAAAGCGAATCACATGGTCGGGATTGTGGTAGATGGCGTTGCGCCCCCAAGCCGTTAGGGCAATCTGTTTCTGGATATTTCCACTTTGCAGCAGAATGGCATCTTTCACTACAAAGGGAGACGTTGCATCGTTGGGGTTGATGTTGGCGCGAACAAAAATGAAAATGCTGTCTTGGGGCAGGATGGTCACGTCGTGTTGAACCATGCTGGTGTCGCCGTCGACATTCAGCCGGAAGCGACTGCCACGACCTTCTTGAAGTGTAATGGTTTCGATTTCAACGGGATTATTGGAGGGGTTGAAAATCTTTACTTGGCGTGTGACGGTGCCCATGGTGGTAAACACCGTGTCGAACGCCACCGTGTCGGAGGAAAATTCCAGCTGAGAGATTCCCTCAACGAGAGGGTCTTTTTGACATGAAATCACTAATAGTCCTAACAGACATAAAATCAGTGTGCTCGGTCTGGATTTCCTAAGTGGAAATATTCGTTTGTTTTCTTTCACTACCCAATAATAGATACTATAACTAATAATAAACGAACAATTGTCTGTTTTATTATTATAAGGTAGTGAAATAAGGATTAAATCATTTTTTGAATTTCACTCCATAACCAATCGATATTGCAGTTGTTTTGGTAACGGTAGGCGATGGGGTGATGCTTTTTGCCTACAAAATATGTGCAATGTTTTGTGGTAGAAAGTGCTTGAAGAGCCGGAGCGACTCCTTTTTCGGGAGAGCTGCAGAAGGGTCGGAAAAAGATATCCGCCAAGCCGTCGAACCATCTGCCCATGGAAATCATGTTGCTGTTCACCACACCAGGGTCGGCTACATTGACATGCAGATTGTCCATTCCGAGTTTCTCTCGATGACGATGCAGCGCAATGCTGAAGAGCAATAGGGCAAGTTTTGTGTCGGCATAGGTTCCTAACTGGCTGAATTGCTTCTCTGCGCGATGAAATAAATCTGACGACACCTTGCCGAAACGGCAGGTAAGCGAGACCATATTCACGATATGCGCATTGGCGGCCATGTAGGGCAACAACAAGAGTGTCAGCAATGCGGGACTGATGAAGTTGACTTGCAGCGTGTTTTCGTAGCCGTCTTGCGTGAGGCGGTGGTTGCGGTTGATGATGCCGGCGTTGTTGAACAGTCCATCCAGCCTTGAGTTCTCGTTTTGCAACAATAGAGCCACCTCGGCGGCGCATTCTCGAACCGATTCAATCTTGGACAAATCTACCGTCATCAGTGTGAGGCGGGCGTTGGGGATTTGTTGCAGGATGGATTTCCGAATTGCTTCTCCTTTGTCGAGATTGCGGCAAGCCATGATGACGTGGTTTCCTTGTGCGGCAAGGCTTTTCGAGGCTTCGGAACCCATACTGCCAGAGGCACCGGTGACGAGAAAAGTGGACATGTGAAAATTAAAAATCTGGTAAGCTAAATGTCTGAATATCTGGTAGTCTAAGTATCTGAAAATCTTTCATCAGTATTCCAAACGGATGTTGTCAACCCAAAGGATGTTGTCGAGGGCACCTTTGAAGGCTCCCATACTTCCTGAGGATATGGACATGACGGCATGCGTGACGGGTGTTGAATCATCGCCCCATTCCTCTTCGAGAATGGGAACGCGTTTGCCTTTGCTGTTGAGGGCGTAGAGCGTCTTTTCCCCTGTAATAAGATCCATGTAGGGTTTGTAAGATTCTGATTTTCGTGCGTCTCCATAGATGACTGGAATGCGCTTGTTTTTTACCCATCCAGAAGAGGATTTGCCGATGCGGTAGAAGGCGGTGCCGACACGCTTGGCGTGGATGTTGCCTTTTTCGTCTTCCCAACGGTTCTGCAAGATAAGCATGACCTCTTCGGGGTCGTAGCCGTTAACGGTGCGAGCCCCTTTGACAACCTTTCCGGTATTGGGAACCACCGCTTTGTAGTCCAAAAGCATGGCGGTAGGACGTTTGGTAAACGGAATACCCCAATCCATGAAAGAGTAGGGATTTGTGACGCTGGAGATGGGCTCGAGCATCTTGCCCCAATACAAAGTTCCGGAAGCCAGTACCTTGATGTTGACAAGCCCCAAGACTTTGCAACTGGCATAGCAGGTGATGAGTTTTGCGCAACGACCCGTGGGTCCTTTGTCGGGCATTGCTGAGCAGCTGGTCTTGGTAACGCCCATCACTACGGCGTAGGCGTTGGAGGAAGACCAAATGGTTTTGGAATAGTTATAGACTTTGTTGACCGAGAGTGTGTCGTTGGGCGCCACGACATAGATGTCGCGTATGTTGCCTCCGATAACGGCTGACTCTTTGATGTGGCGCACCGTCCATTGCTCAAAGTCGCCAAAGGGAACCAGTTCATAGCGTTGTGCCATGGCGAAATGATTTGTCGCCAGAAGCAGCGAGCATGTCAGAAACCTAATGTATCTCTTGAAAACCATCATGCAGGGAGGGTAGTGTCATTGTTTGAATTTCTTCCAGATTTTGTCTTCGAGGCATCTGGGAAGCAATGCGATGAGGATGGGAAGATAGATGTTCATGAATCCGGGTCGGACGGTTGGCTTCTTGCGGAACATGCCTTTCAAGGCCTTGCGTACCAACCAGTCGGGAGTCTTGATTACTCCAATGCGCACGCCGAAGTTCATGAGGTTCTCTTTCAGCCTGTAGAGTGGAGTGGCGATGGCGGCGGGGCAGACCGTGGTGACCCCAACGCCATAGGGTCGCATCTCGAAAGAGAGCGACTTTCCGAAACTTTTCAGGTAGGCTTTTGTGGCGGAGTAGATGGTGATGCCGGGCGTAGGCAGTTTGGCAGCCATAGACGACATGATGAGGATGTAGCCGTGACCGCGCTGTTTCATCAGGGATCCGAACAAGATGCTCATCTGCGTGACGGTGTCCATGTGGAGCGACATCATGGTGTTGACGCGTCTCAGATCGTCGGCTTGCAACTCTTTGAAAAAGAACATGCCTGCATTGTTTATCAAAACTTCGATTTCAAGATGCTCTTGCTCGCAGAAGTCCAACAACTGCTGTGATGCAGTAGGCTGCGCCAGATCTTGATAGTGGGGGATGGTACGGATGCCGAAGCGAGACGCTACCTGAGTGGCGGCGGTCTGCAGTTTCTCTTCTTGGTTGCTGACCATCAGCAGATCGTAGCCTTTGGCGGCGAGCTGTTCGGAATATTTCAGCCCCATGCCCGAACTGGCTCCCGTGACCAAAGCCATGGGGCGGTTGGTCTGATTGTTCGCGTGAAGTGTTGTTTCGTCCATTTGCTGTTGCATTTCACCAAATCATTATCTTTATTGTCGAGCGGCCTCTTCGGCGGTGTCCACCTCGCGTTGCAACCGCTGGGGGAGATTGTTCACGCAGTGGTGGCATTTCATCTCCAAAGTGTACATTCTGCCGATGCAGTAGTTTGAGTGACCACAGTTACTGCACGTTACTTCGCCTGACTTGAGTTTGTTGACAAAGTCGGTGTCGTGAACCAGCGCACGTGCTACCTGCAGTCCTGTGAAGCCTGCTTCCAGCACCTCTTCCATCTTGGCTTTGGACACCAGTCCGCCTACATAGATAAGCGGCAACTTGAGTGCGGCACGGAACTCTTTGGCATCCTCCAGAAAATAGCCTTCGCTGTAAGGAACTGTGGGAATCATCAGCCTTCCAGCCAAAGCCAATCCGGCTTTGAGCCACCAGAAGTGTTTCATGTCCATATAGTAACGCAAAGTCTTGAGAGGCATGGCGCCACGCATCACCTCCATGGGAGCCTTGCTGACAAAGCCGGCGGTGAGTACCAAGGCATGAACGCCCAGACGTTCCAACTCTTGGGCGACTTTGATACATTCTTCGCGCTGCATGCCTTTGCGGAAGCCGTCGTGCATATTCACCTTGACTACAACCCCCATGTCGTCTCCTGCCACACGCATCACCTCGTTGATGACCAACTGCATGAAACGCATACGGTTCTCCAAAGAACCGCCAAACTCATCTTTGCGGTGGTTGGTGTAGGGTGAGAGGAACTGGCTGATGAGATAGCCGTGACCGGCATGGATTTCCACGCAGTCGAATCCCGCCTGACGAGCCAGGTTGACGGCTTTGCCGAAATCCTGCACCAAGCTGTAAATTTCCTCTTTTTTCAGTTGCCTTACAAAAGTAGGGGAATAGAGGTTGAAACCACCCGATGCGCCCACGGGTTTGCAGCCGCAGGTGGCGCGGTGTGTCATGTTGCCACAGTGGCCCAGCTGGATGGAGGCTTTGGCACCTTCGGCGTGGATGGCGTCGGTGAGTTTCTTGAGTTCGGGAACGATTTCCTCGCGCATCCAAAGCTGACCGTTGAAAGAGAGTCCCGACTGGTTGACGGCGGCGTAAGCGATAGTAGTCATACCCACGCCTCCCCGAGCCACGGCGGTGTGGTAATTGAAAAGGTCTTGCGATGGGGAATTGTTATAGGCCATATTCTCGAAGGCGGCAGAGCGTATCACTCTGTTGCGAAGCGTGACGGGCCCAATCTGGCAGGGAGTGAAAATAGGTGATTCCATTATATCTTTTCTGTTTTTTTATAGAAGCTATAGAATTATCTGATCAATAGTCACTAATCACAATGCTACCATATCCAGGGGATGATTCTTTTCTTTTTGGACATGTCGGTGGTGGAGCCGAATTCTTCGCAGTATCGTTGGTGGATTTTAGCGGCACGAGGACTTAAATTGGCGAAAGTCCAGAGTGCGAATACCAAACCGGCCCACGACCAGGTAAGAAGCGCAAATCCCAGCCATTCAAGCAATTCTCCAAAATAGTTGGCAGAGGTTACGTAGTTGAACATGCCCCCTTGCGGCAGATAGTGCTTGGTGTCTGCGGGATCTTTGCGAAGATTGCGGATGATGCTGTCGGAAGAGATGTTGACGTACATGCCGAAGAGGAAGACGAGGAGCCCGAGTAGAAATCGAGGGTCGGAGAGCCACGAAACTCCATAGTAGTCTTCGGCGGAGACGAAGAAAATCCAACCTCCTTGCATAATGGCGTTCAGGGTGTTGAAGGTCACGCCCATCAGAATGATGGAAAGTGGCATCATGCCGTTGCCGCGAATCTTCAAAGGGAAAATGAACGACCGTTGGAAGTAATGCAATTCAAAAACCAGCAGCAGTGCCAATCGGATGGTGTCGCCACGGCGGTCGGACAGCCACCACATCAGCAGCATGGCGAAGAATACAGGCGCTTCCATCAGCACCCAGCCGAATCGGTTGTTGATGGCGGGTCCCCATTTCTTGTTGTAAAACTTGCCGTAACCGGCATCCACGAAAAAGAGGCAGACGAAAACCACTACGGCAATTGCCGCCATGATAATCAGAAAGAGGTTGAAGCTATGAGGTGACACTTGAAATGTTGAGTTGTTGCGTTGTTGATTTGAAGCCCCTAATCAATAGTCACTAATCACAAGTCGTCAATACGTTGACTTACTTGCTGTTTAGTTTTTGTTGGGCGGGTTCGTAGCCATTGTCGGCGGCGAGTTTGAGCCATTTCTTGGCGAGTTTCTTGTTCTGTTCCACGCCGTCGCCTTTCTCGTACATCATGGCGAGGTTGTACATGGCGATGAGATGACCACGCTCGGCGGCTTTTTCGTACCAAGTGGCGGCTTTTGCCATGTCTTCGCGTACATAGATTCCTGACGCGTAGCAGTTTGCCACCATAAAACAACCTCGTGCGGAACCTGCTTCGGCTGCTTTGGTGTAGTATTCAAAAGCTTTCTGAGAGTTGAGCACCACGCCTTCGCCCTCTTCGTAGCAGAGACCAAGTTCGCACAAAGCATCGGTGCTGCCTTGCGCTGCAGAACGTTCAAAGTAGCTTACAGCCAAAGCCTTGTCTTCTGGAACGCCGTCGCCTTCTTGGTAGCATTGACCCAAGAGGTTGAGCGCACGGGTGTTGTCAAGTTCGGCAGCCTGCTTGAAATAGTTCATTGCAAGGACTGTGTCTTGCTCGCAACCCACGCCATTAGCGTAGCAGATACCCAGGTTGAAGAGCGCATCGCTGTTGCTGTCCATCGCAGCAGTGTCGAAATAGGTCTTTGCCAAGGCGTAGTCTTGAGCGCAACCCACGCCCTGGAATCTGGCAACGCCCATATGGAGGTAGGCTTCACCGTTGCCTGTGCGGCGAGCGACGTTTTCGTAGATGAGGTAGGCATCTTCTGGGTCGGCTTCAATGCCTACGCCGTTTTGTTCGCATTGAGCGAAAAGCAAAGTCGCTTCAAGATGCCCTTTCTTGGCGGCGTAATAGAGGTACTCCACCGCTTTTTCATAGTAGGCATCGTTGTCGATGAGATATTTTCCCAGCATATAGTTGCATGCGGCATTGTTGTCTTTGCTTCCTTTCAGGTAGTAGGTCAGGGCGGAATCAACGTCTTGGTTGACAAAATTGCCATAGTAGAACATGTCGCCCAATCGTGCGGCGGCATTGCCGACGCCCATGTCGGCGGCTTCTTTCAGATAGGCCATGGCTTGTAGTGTGTCTTTTGGGACGCCGCAACCTTCCAAATAGCTGCGTCCAACATAGTAGGTTCCCATGGCATTGCCGTTTTCGGATTGTGCGGCCTGTAGGTAGTATTCAAATGCCTTGGCGGAGTCGCAGGGGACGAATCTGCCAATCCGGTAGAAGTCGCCCAAATAGCACATGGCGTCGGCCATGCCTTGGTTGGCGGCTTGTGTATAATAATCGATGGATTTTACGGAGTCGAGTTCCACTCCGTCGCCCAATTCGTAGAAGAGCCCCATCTTGAACAGACCTTCAGGGTCGTTGTGGTCAGCCATTATCTTGTAGTAGTAGAAGGCGGTGTCGTAGTTGACATCCACGTAGGTTCCTGTTTCAAAGCAGTAAGCGTACCAGTAGATGGCGTCACGATCACCCTCCTGTGCGGCTTGCTTGAGCAAACTGAGGCCTTTGTTGATGTCGGTTTCGCTTTGGCTGCCTACAAGTCCGTTGAGGTAGAGCATCGACTGCTCGTAACGGCCAGAGGGAGTGTTGGCGGCGATGTAGTATTGTTCCGCTTTTTTTGCGTTTTGTTTGATTTTCAATGGCTCGGAGCCTTCTTTATAGAGTCTGCCGAGCACGGAATTGCAGGTTTCGTTTCCTTTCTTGGCTCCAGTTTCTAAGTATCTTAGGGCTTGCTTGTAGTTTTCTTTCTGCTCTTCCAGGACGGCAAGGTGATAGTAGCCTTCGTAGTTGCCTTTGGCGATGGCTTCGTTGAAATATTTGGTGCCTTCTTCAGGATTGTTGTTCTCTCCCACTGCGATGCGGCCCAGCAGGACGAGTGCGTCGGTGCTGCCCCAGTCGGCGGGTTTTTTCTCGTAGGCGAGGGCGCGCTGCGGGTCGGCAGGGATGTCGTTGTAGCCAGAGTAGAAGATGTCAAACAGTGCCAAAGCGGCATCTATGTTGTATTGCTTGTAGCTTTCCAGAAGGTAAGCTACGCCTTTTTCATCGTCCTCCTCCGTTCCGACACCTTGGAGGTACATCTGTCCAAGAAAGAAAGCTGCGGTGGCGTCTTTGTCTATTGCAAAGGCTTTCTCGAAGTTTTCCAACGCTTTTGCTTCGTCGGTATCGAAAAGGGTACCGTACAAATAGGCTTTCCCCAATGCTATGTATGGGGAGCTGTATTCAGGATCGAGCTGCAAAGAACGGTTGAAATTTGCAATGGCTTGTTGCTTGTTGTTGATGAGAGGATTGTCGCTCTTGGAATGGAAGCAACCTTTTAGGTACTCTGTGTGGGCTCGGGGGCCATACTTTTGGTCTATCTCTTCCAATAGCTGCAACGCTTTGGCGTCATCTACAGCTACTCCATCGCCATAATGGTGGTTGATGACATTTCGTGTCATGCAGTAGAGTTTGCATTGCTCAATGCCGCGGTTAAGGTATTTCCAGGCTTTTTTCGAGTCGTTGCAATCGAAGTAATAGTAAATAAACAATAGGTCGTTGCGGTAACTTTCCCCTGCGGCGTCGGCTTTAAGTGCGTAGGATATGCCTTTGTCTTTGTCGGGTTCGTTGCCGGGAAATCCGTAGTAATACGCTGATGCCATGTAGCCCATGGCTGCGGGATCGCCACCTTCGGCGGCTTGAATCATCAACTTGTAGGCTTTTGCGGTATCGCAGGCCACGCCGTAGCCATTCAAATAGGCACTTCCCAATCGATAAAGGCCATAGAGCGAACCTTCGTCAGCGGATTGCTGGCACAGACGCAACGCTTGTGCGGTATCGCGCTGGATGCCTGAATAATACAAGAGATAGCGTGCCACATGCGCTTTGGCGTCGGCATCGCCTAACTCCATGGCTTTTTGGTAGAGACTGTAGGCTTTTGTCGAATCTACGGCAACGCCCCAACCGCATTGGTATCGGTCGGCGAGGGTAATCATTGATTTTGTGTCGTTCTGGCTGATACCTTTTTGTAGCTTTTCAATCTGTTGAGCCCAAAGTATGGCGGGCATTAGCAAGAGTCCTAAAACAAGAACTTTTTTCATAAACATTATATTTTTTGCAAAGGTACAAAAAAAAGTGCAAAGTGAGACTCAAATAATGCATAGAGGATTACCCATTTGAAGCTTGTTTCAATTGTCATGCCGCAATCTAAATTTATTTTGTATCTTTGCAACTTTAATTCGTATTGTTTATGGAAAAGATAGAAGTCGTTATCGTTAACAATTCTAAGAGAAAAAAGGTAGAACAAGGCACTTCGCTTGCTGAGTTGGCGAAGGATTTTGGTGGCGTTTTGAAAGACCGCGAAAACCGTGATCCCTATCCCATCTTGGGTGCGTTGGTGAACAACGAGGTGCGTCCGCTCTCCTACAAGATATACAATCCCAAAACCATTAGGTTTTTCAGCATCAAGCACCGCCAGGGGTGGCGCATGTACCAGAACTCGTTGCGTTTTATGCTTTACAAGGCTGTGCGCGACTGTTTCCCCGAGGCGAAGTTGATCATCGACCATACGCTGCAGAATGGTTTCTATTTCCGCCTCGTCAATATCGGCACGGAACATGAGCAGCTGGAAGTGTGCAAGACGTTGCGTGAGTATATGATTGTACTTCAGCGTAAAGACCTGCCTTTTGAAAACAAGACGATGTTGCTTGAGGATGCATTGGAATTGATCCGCCATGAGAATATGCCTGAGACAGAGCGCCTTCTGGAGGGGTCGACGCAGATGTACATCGAAATGCAGTTCTTGGGCGGCACGATCCACAAGACTTCTACGGAGTTGGCACCTACTACGGGCTGTATTCGTTGCTGGGACTTGCGTCTGTTCGCCGAAGGCTATCTGCTGCAGTGCGCAGACCCAGACTATCCTGAGAAACTGAATCTCTATCAAGAGACTCCCAAGTTGTTCAATATCTTCCAGGAACACCACCGCTGGGCTGACCTCTTGAAGGTTTCCACCATCATGGATCTTAACCGGGTGGTGCGTGACGGTGGCTCTAATCATCTCATCCATGTTGCCGAAGCGCTTCATGAAAAGAAGTATGCCGAGATTGCCGAGATGATCTACAGCAAGAAAGACACCGTGAAGATGGTGCTCTTGGCTGGTCCCTCTTCGTCGGGCAAGACTACCAGCTGCCGCCGCTTGAGCGTGCAGCTGAGCGTGTTGGGCTTTGACGTTCAGCAAATCTCTTTGGACGACTACTTTGTATGTCGTGCACGTACTCCCAAGTTGCCCAATGGCGAATATGACTTCGAGAGTGTCAATGCCTTGGATATCCCCTTGCTGAACGAGCATCTGCTGCGTCTCTTCGCTGGCGAACGTGTGGAAATTCCTACTTTCGATTTCATCAAGGGCGATCCCTACTTCAGTGGCAAGAGTCTCCAGATGAAAGAGGACAGCATCCTTTTGGTGGAAGGTATCCATGCCTTGAATCCTCTGCTGACCGCCCAGATTGACGACTCGCTGAAGTTTAAGGTCTATGTGTCGGCTTTGACGCAGATTGCCATCGACGACCAGAACATCATCCACAGCAGCGACAATCGTTTGATTCGCCGCATGGTGCGCGACAACAACTATCGTGGTTGGGATGCCTACAACACCATCCACCGTTGGGAAGAGGTGCAGCGTGGCGAACAGAAACATATCTTCCCCTATCAAGAGAATGCCGACGTGATGTTCAATTCGGCTTTGCTTTATGAGTTGGGTGTCTTGCGTGTGTTCGCGGAGCCGTTGCTGAAGAAGGTTCCGCGCAACTGCGAGGAGTTTGCCGAGGCGCAGCGTCTGCTCAACTTCATCGAACTGATTGAACCTATCGATTCCAAGTGCATTCCGCCAACCTCCATCATGCGTGAATTCCTTGGCGGCAGCAGCTTTGAGTATTAATTGGTGATTGGTGAATGTTGACTGGTAACTAGTCGCCTTTCAATTCAACAACTCAACAATTCAACAAATCAACACAAGAATCTATCTCATCGGTTATATGTACAGCGGGAAGACTACGCTGGGACGCCAGTTGGCAAAGCTGACGGGGTGGGACTTTGTGGATTTGGATACTCTTTTCGAACAACGCTACCATACGGCTATTCCTCTTTTTTTTAGCCGATATGGCGAATCGGCTTTCAGAAAGCTGGAACGTCTTGTTCTGGAAAGCACAGAAAACATGAAACGTACCATCATCTCTACAGGTGGCGGTACGCCTTGCCAAGGCGACAATATGGACTGGATTCTGGCGCATGGCACGGCAGTCTATCTCGAGATGGACGCCGATGCGGTGTGCCGTCGTATTTGGCGTTCAAAGAAAAACCGACCTTTGCTTATGGGCATGACGCCCGAGCAACAACGTGAGTATGTGAAACAGCAACTCTCTCTGCGCACGCCTTGCTATCAGAAAGCGCCATACAAAACCAGCGGCGAAAACCCCGATATTGCTTCACTCCAAAAAATAATTGTATCGAGTGACTTAAAGAGCTAATTGTCAATTTTCCCCCATCAATTCTCTGGCGGTCTGCAAGGCCGATGTTGTGGGATTTTCGGACGAGAGCATGGTGGCAATTTCTGTAATCCGTTCAGAATTGTCAAGCTCTTTGAGATGCGAAATGGTGCGAGAATCCTCCACTTGCTTATAGACTTTGAGATGCTGCCGGGCGCGTGATGCGATTTGCGGCAGATGGGTGATGGCAATGACTTGCATGTGTTGCGCCATCTGTTGCATGATTTTGCCTACGGCGAGGGATATATTGCCAGAAACGCCACTGTCTATCTCGTCAAAGATGATGGTCGGAAGCAATTGCTGGGCGGTAATCATCGACTTGATGGCAAGCATGAGACGCGACATCTCGCCGCCCGATGCCACCTTGGAGAGTTCTCTGAATGAACCACCTTTGTTGGCGTTGAAAAGCGCTTGGATGGTATCGTGGCCAGTGGGTCCGAAATCCGCCGCAGGGGTTATGGAAATCTTCAGTTGGGCCTGGCTCATGCCTAGCTGCGTTAGAGTGGGCGTGATTTGCTCTTGCATCTGTCTCGCGGCTTGTTGCCTTTGCCCCGTCAGTTGCTCGGCGAGGGTCTGCATCTGCGAGTAGGCTTTGTCCACCTCTTGCATGGCTTGTTGTATCTGCGCTTCGATGTTGCTGAACGAGTTGAGTTGCCGTTCCAGGCTCTCTTGTAGGTTGAGAAGTTCATCGATGGTGCTGACTCCGTGCTTTTTCTGCAGTTTGTAGATGAGGTCGAGTCGGCCATTGACTTCTTCGAGCCGCTGTGGATTGTATGCCAGATGGCTGTCGAGTTGGTTGATCTCCGAAACGATGTCTTTCAGGTCGATGAGCGCCGAGTCGAGTCGTTCGGCAAGTGTTTGTATGTTGTTGTGATACGAAGCGATATGCTGGAGCTGACTCTTGGCGTTGCTGATGCGTGCCAGGGTGGAGTCTTCTTCGCTGTCGCACAGCTGGTTCACGGCGATGAGCGTTTCTTTGATTGTTTCGGTGTTTTGTAGCAGCTGCGACTCCTGCTCAAGGTCGGCTTGCTCGTCGGCTTGTAGGCGGGCTTGTTGCAGTTCGTCGAACTGAAATTGCAGAAAGTCGGCTTCTTTGCGGTTCTTTGCGTCGAGTGCGGTAAGATCTTCCAGTTGCTTCCTGCAAGTGCAGTAGTGTCGGTAGGCTTGCTGATAATCGGCAATGCAAGAGTGCGCCATTGTGTCGAGAAGCTTGGTCTGGAAACTGTGGTCGCCAAGCAGGAGCGTGGCGTGTTGGGAATGGATGTCGAGGAGGTGTTCGCCGAGGGTCTTCAAAAAGGGGAGTTGTACGGGGGAGTCGTTGGCGAAGGCGCGCGATTTGCCGCTGGGGAGTATCTCGCGACGCAGCAAAAGCACGTCGTCATAGTCAATGTCGTTTTCAACGAAAATATCTTGAAGTTGCAGCCCGGAAATGTCGAATTCCGCTTCAACGATGCATTTCTTTTCGGGGTTTCCAAGCACTTGGGTGTCGGCTCGCTGTCCCGTGAGCAGTCCTAATGCTCCGAGAATGATGGACTTGCCGGCTCCCGTCTCGCCTGTAAGGACAATGAAACCTTGCGAGAATTGGATGTCGGTCTGCTGAATGAGCGCATAGTTTTCTATGTGTAGGGAACGAAGCATCGAGGTCTATGTGTTGAGATGTTGAATTGAGTCTTTAATTCCTAGCAGCTAATCACCCTCTTATTCCAGCATCGGGGCGATGCGGTTGAGGGCTTTGATGAAGAGGTCTATTTCCTCACGGGTGTTGTATATGGCGAAAGAGGCGCGTACGGTGCCCGGAATGCCATAGCGGTCCATGATGGGTTGTGTGCAGTGGTGTCCCGTGCGCACGGCGATGCCGAGCTTGTCGAGCAGTGTGCCTACGTCGTAAGGGTGCGCGTTGCCGATGAGGAAGGAGATGACGGATGTCTTGTTGGGTGCTGTGCCGAAGATGCGCATGTTGGGAATCTGGAGAAGTTGCTCGGTGGCATATTGTGTCAGCTCGTGTTCGTGCTGGAAGATGTTGTCGATGCCGATGCTTGCCATGAAATTCATGGCGCTTTCCAGTCCCAGGACATCGCCTACCGATGGTGTTCCGGCTTCAAACTTGAAGGGGAGCTCGTTGTAGGTGGTCCGTTCGAAGGTTACGGTTTTGATCATCTCGCCGCCACCTTGGTAGGGAGGCATCTTGTCGAGCCATTCCTCTTTGCCGTACATCACGCCAACGCCCATGGGTGCGTACATCTTGTGTCCCGAGAAGCAGTAGAAGTCGCAGTCGAGTTCCTGAACATCCACTTTGATGTGGGAGATGGCCTGTGCGCCGTCAATCAGCACAGGTACGTTGTGGCTGTGGGCGATGGAGATGATTTCCTTGATGGGGTTGATGGTGCCGAGGGTGTTGGAGACGTGGTTGACTGCCACGATGCGCGTATTCTCTGTAAATAAGCTCTTGTAGGCGTTCAGGTCTAAAATGCCTTCGTCGCTGAATGGAATCACACGTAGCCGAGTCCCTTTGCGTTCGCACGCAAGTTGCCAGGGTACGATGTCGGAGTGGTGCTCCATACCAGAAATGATGATTTCGTCGCCTTGGTTGAGAAACGCCTGTCCGAAGGAGGCTGCTACAAGATTGATGCTCTCTGTTGTGCCGCGGGTAAATACAATCTCGTGGCTGTGGCGGGCGTTGATGAAACGTTGCACATGCTGGCGAGTGGCTTCGTAGGCTTCAGTGGCTTGGGCCGCCAGATGATGCGCTCCACGATGGATGTTGCTGTTGAGCGTGAGGTAGTAGTTGCTGAGCGTGTCGATGACGCAACGGGGCTTTTGCGTAGTGGCGGCGTTGTCGAAATAAACTAACGGATGTCCGTAGATATGCTGGTCGAGTATGGGGAATTGGTCGCGCATGATGGTAATTGACAATTGAGGATGGTTTACATTTTGCCTGATTTATGGATGCAGAACATCACAATCAGAAAGATAAGAAGCAAGAGCAGGAAAATATAGAACGCCACGCTGCATCCTTTCTTGGGCAAAGGACGCTCGGGACGGGGGTCGGTGATGATGTTGCGCATGGTTAATTGACAATTGACAATCTTATTTTTGCTGCTTGCGTTTCAGGATTGCCCTGCCAATGAGGAACACTACTGCAGCGCCGGCAAGGGCGAGGATGATGATGGAAAGCTGGCTACTATAGCGTTCAATCACTGTCGGGTCGGCGGCTTGATAGGCAAGGTAACCCAAAAGGGCGAGGACGCAGTTCCATACGGCGGCTCCGATGAATGTGAAGAGTGCAAAAGCGCCGACGTTCATCTTGGCAAGACCTGCGGGAATGGAGATGAGCTGTCGGATGACAGGAATGAGTCGTCCTACGAGTGTCGAAATGTTCCCGTGTTTGTTGAAATAGGCTTCGGCACGTTCCATTTTCTCGCCGCTCAGCCCTAAAAGGTGGCCAAACTTGCTGTCGACGAATTTGTAGATGACCCATCTGCCAAGCCAGAGAGAGAGGAAATAGTTGATGAAAGCACCCAGCATGGCTCCCAATGTGCCAATGATGATGATCATCCAGATGTTCATGCCGCTTTTGCTTTCGGGATTGGAGGCCACATAGACGGCAGGAGGAATGACTACTTCGGAAGGGAATGGAATGAAGGAACTCTCCACGGTCATCAGCACGCCTACGGCGGTGTAGTTCATGTTTGCGTCATACCATTTCAACGCCGAGGCTACAAAGCCCGAAGAAGCGGTGTCGGTGCCGCGTACCTGCTCGGCGACGTTCTGAGCGTGCCCGGTACCCAAAGCGCCCATGGCAATGCAGAAAAATAATATTTTGAAAAAGGATTTCATAATGAATCGAGAATTGAGTATTAAAAGTATAAAGTCACCTAGTCACTAATTACTATCCTTTAACTCCGCTATCATTTTCACCACTTCGGGGTCATCCTTCATTTCGGGATAGTCAATCAAAAGTGTGTTCAGCCCATCTTGGTAGTCGGCGGCGCAGGCGTTGAGGGTTTCGAAGAGCTGTTGCTGTTTTCCAGTCTTGTGGTAGCAATATGCCAATCGGCTGTTGAATTCGTATGGACTGATGGAAGTGCGCTCCCCCTCCTGGAGCAGGTCGATGGCTTCCGTGTAGCGTTCGTGATGCATCAGGAAATCGGCATAGCCAAGCCAATGCGCCTCTTCTTCTCCGTTCATGCCCAATGCGCGCTGGTATAGCGGCTCTGCGTTGTCGGGGTCGTTCAGCATATCGTAGCAGTCTGCCATCATTCCCCATGTTTGGTCGTTGAATCGGTCTTGGTCGATGGCTTGTCGCAGATATACGATGGCGGTATTGTAGTTTTTCACATCCATGTAGATGGAGGCGATGGCGGTGAGCGTCGAGGACCTGTCTTCCGAGTAGTTGATGCCTTCGAGCAGGCGGCTCACGGCCTCGCCGGTCTTGCCCATTTGCTGCAGACAGGAGGAGAGTCCGAGGTAGGCGTTGTAGTATTCCTTGTGGATGGTGATGGTGAACTCAAAGGCGTCGAGAGCCAGTTCGGTGAGTCCCAGCCAATAGTAGGCGCAGCCTAAACAATACCAAGCAATGTGACAATAGGGGTGTTCGTCAACGTGTTTCTTGAAGAACGAGGCGGCGGTTTCGAGTTTTGCTTGGTGTTCCCAGCAGTAGTATAGGTTCAGCAACGAGCGGTCTTCATTGGAGTTGATGCCGATGGATTTCTTGAAGCACTCTTTGGCGCGTTCCCAGTCTTCCAACTTCAGGTATTCGTCGCCTATGTTGCCGTAAATCAGGTCCAGCCTATATCCGTCGATGGCGGCTTTTTGGTAGTGCTGGATGGCTTTTTGTGGATGGTCGAGCGCACTATAGACTGCTCCGAGGGCGTAGTGGACGTCGGTGTTGTCTGGCTCAAGTTGGAGCAATTTGCTGAGAATGTTCAAAGCCGCTTCGTAGCGTCCTTCGGCGCAATAGACATGGGCACGGCGCAGACGGATTTCAACCTCTTGTGGGAAAAGGTTCTCGGCATAGCGTACGGCCTCCTCCAAATTGTCGCGCTCGCAGGTGTCGAGATAGTAGTCTATAATAATAGAAAGTTCCTCTACATCATAGTAGTGGGAACCTCCGTTGCGCTGCATTTGCTCGTACTCTTGCACCAGCATGCGCACGTCGTCTTCGTAGCCTTCAAAGCGATTGTTTTTCACGTTACAAAATTACGATAAAAAAAGGAAATGGAGATTTGATGCCAGAATAGTTTTCAACAATCAATAATTCTTATTATTTTTGCAAACAAAAACTTTCGGTTATGAAAATTTGCGCCATCTTGTTGCTTTTGCCTTTGCTGTTCAGTTGCCAGAAAGCCGAGGAAACCCACCCCAATCGCCATGCAGACACCGTTGTGTCGGCGGCAGATTCCGTGTTCTTCTACGAACAGTGCATCTACCGTCCTGGCGACTACGGCTCCACCAATTGGCGTATTCCTGCAATTTGCACCTTGCCCGATGGTTCGCTGTTGATAGTGAACGACAAGCGTAAGTTCAACGAAGGCGATTTGCCTGAAGATATCGACATTGTGTCGCGTCGTAGCACCGACAATGGCCGCACTTGGAGCGAACCGGTGAATATCGCCGTAGGAACGGGCCAAAAGCATGGCTTTGGGGATCCCGCTTTGGTGGTTGCCGAGAATGGCGACGTGATATGCGCTTTTGTGGGCGGTAACGGTTTGTGGGCATCTTCTGCCGCAGACCCTATCCGTTCCTATGTCTGCCGTAGCACCGATGGGGGAATCACTTGGTCTGAACCTCAAGAGATTACCGAACAGATTTGGGGCGTCCATTCTGTCAATAGCTCCACGCGCCGCTACAAGGCTTCTTTCTTTGGTTCGGGCAATGGTTTGCGACTCACGCGTGGCGAACATAAGGGAAGAATTCTCTTTGCCGCTGCCATGCGTCCTACGGGTGACGCCTATGTGCTTGACAACTTCGTGGTTTATTCCGACGACAACGGCGCTACGTGGAATGTGTCGGAGTGTGCCTTTACGGGAGGAGACGAGGCGAAGTTGATGGAACTTGTTGATGGACGAGTGCTGATTAGTGTGCGTCGCAGTGGGGCGAGAGGCTACAACATCTCCGAGGATGGCGGCGTGACTTGGGGCGCGCAAGGCACTTGGCCCGAAATGACCACCAACGCATGCAACGGCGACATGGTGCGCTTCTCGGCGGTGGATCAAGGTGGGGAGAAGAACATCCTTTTGCATTCCATTCCCAATTCAATGAATCGCGAGAACGTAAGTCTTTTTGTCAGCTTCGACGAAGGCGCGTCGTGGCAGAATCCTGTCACGCTCTTTGCGGGTCCTTCGGTTTATTCGTCCCTTACATTGCTCAAAGACGGAACCATTGGCGCATACGTGGAGAAGAATCCCGACGGTGTTTGCGAGCTGTGGTATATGAATTTTTCTTACAAATGGTTGGAAGAACAGTTCACGAAATGATTATTTCACGGTGATTTCGTCTATCATAGTCCATGCTGGTTTGCCGAAAAAAGGATGCCACTCGGGTAGAGGATTGCTGCATTGTACGCGCATCCTCAGATAGCGGATGCCCTTTTTCGCCTTGCCTTTCAAGTCCTCTTTTGTGAACTCGTAGCGCCAACGAGTGCGCACGCAGTCGGTCTCTATGTCCCGCAGGTCTGTCTGCTGCTTGAGTGTGTGCCAATCGCTCCAGGCAAGGCTGTCGCACGACCATTGAATCTCTATGTTCTGGGGCATCAGCACCCAGTCGTTCGCATGATGGCAAAATCCTGTCTCAAAAGTGGTTGTAGGGAACGGGCTTTGTAAAGTTACAGCGAAAAGAATGCTGTCCTTTCCCGAGAAGCCAATCCAACCTTCTTGGTAGTCTCCAGCCACGCCCCGCCGTCCATCGAAGATCACATGGGGATATCCGCTGCAGTATGTTTCGGAAGGTGCTTCCGATGCGGTGATACTCTCGATTTGGGGCATCAATGCCGGTTGGGACTTTGGTGTACTTGGCTTGGCGGTGGTTTTGACTCGAGGCGCTTTGTTTTTTGACTTTTTGCGCTTGGTGATTTTCTCGGTTTGCAAGGGTGTGCGATTTCCAGATTCGGAAGTTTTGACACATAACACTTTCCTACAACTGTCGTTGGCGTTCATCATGAGGATATTGAACGTATAGCGATAGGTGCTGTCGCCCGAAAGAATGTAAGGGCTCCGCACGCCGGGACCGCAGGTGGCGGTTCCGAGACCGGCTTGCTTGTAATCGACGTTCACTACCCAATGTCCAGCAGGGGAGAGTTGGTTTTGTCTTCTGGCTTTGGTCAGCACGCTGTCTTCGTGGGCTCTGATACTGAAATTCAAACCTGTCTTGCTGAAAAACAATAGTTTGCTTTTGCTGTTGCCGAAGGCTACATATTGAGCTTCGTGGTTGCCGCTTTCTTGTGGAACCACATGCATCTCGCCTTGTAGCTCTTGCATCGTTTTCACCCAAGTTCCCCATTGCTGTGCTGTGCGGCGGTCGGGGTAGCTCTCCAAGAGGTTGCCTTCAAATTCACAGTTACGGAAACTGCTGTCCAATGCAAGTTGGATGCCCATCTTGGGCAGGGAACGGAAGCTGCCGTTGGGCGTTAGAACGAAATCAAGTTGGAGGTTGCCTTCTCCATCAACACCCACAACTTCTTGCAATTCCATGTGTTGCCCGTCTGGGGCGTCCAACGCAAGGGTGAGTTCCACTTCCGCCTGGATGGGGGTGTTGTCTGCCTTTACTTTACGGGTCTGCACCGACAGACAGCTGCTTTGTAGCTTGTCGAGTCCGTCCCAAGCGCGTGCGCCGTTGCGGTCCACCAAGTCGTTGAGCGTGGGTGGCCGCCAGAAATTCCAGCGTAGCGGACGGTCAATCATCTTGTTTCCATCAACTTCGTAATGGGTGATAAAACCGTTGTGTTTTTCTATGACGAGTGTAAAATGTTCGTTCTCAAGTCGAATTGCGCTATCTTGCTCATCGATACGTACCTTTCCGTTGTTGGACGACATCGATTTTGCAATGTCCAGGCATTCTGAAATTTGGTGTGGATTTGATACTTTGTTGTGGGACGCTGTATCTCGTTGGTAAACTGCTCTCACCTCGGCAAAGTGGGCGTGCGGTTTGTGGTTGCTGCCCAACAGCCCGTTGGCGCAGAAGGCATCGTCGTCTTTCAGGTCGGGCAGGGCACCCAAGTCGCCACCTACGGCATACCAGGCAATGTGGTTGCTGTCTGTGGTGCGGTGGCCTTGCGTATCCATCCAGAAACTCTGGTCCATCCAGTCCCAGAGAAATCCGCCTTGCAGGATTGGATATTTGTCGATGGTATCCCAATAGTCGCTCAGGCCGCCCATGCTGTTGCCCATGGCATGACAATATTCCTCCATGATGTAGGGGCGTTTGTTGCGTTTGTTGTTGGCGTATTTCGAAAGATATTCTACGTCGGGGTACATGATGCCCACGATGTCAGTGTTCCAGTCCAATTCGGCGCGTTCGTAACTGATGGGGCGGGTGTTGTCCTTGTCTTTCAGAAAGCGGTAGGCGGTCTCGAAGCAGACACCGTTGCCGCATTCGTTGCCCAGCGACCACACCATCACGCAGGCGTGGTTGCGGTCTCGCTTCAGCATGTTGTTGATGCGGTAGAGTATGGGTTCTATCCATTCCTCTTTCTTGGCAAGGCTTCCCTCGCCGTAGCCTTGGGCGTGGCTCTCCACGTTGGCTTCGTCCCACACCATGAGGCCGTATCGGTCGCAGAGCTCGTACCAGTATTCGTCATCGGGATAGTGACAGGTGCGCACGGCGTTGATGTGGTTCTCTTTCATCAGCTTTACATCGTGCTCCATCTCTTCCCGTGTCACGTAGTGGCCGCTTATGGCACTGTGTTCGTGTCGGTTCACGCCTTTTATGGTGATGGGCTTGCCGTTCAGGCAGAGTAGTCTGTAGTGGTCTCCTTCCTGTACTTGCTTGATTTCTATGGTTCGGAAACCTATCTTGCAGCCTGTAACTTCTTTCACTGTGCCTTGCTGGTCGATCATTTTCAGCACCAAAGTGTAAAGTTTCGGATTTTCAGGCGTCCAGGGGGTGATGCTGTCCAGTTGGAAATCCTTGGGAATGAAATTCAGATACCAGTCACCAGGCTTGGTCTTTTGACGGTTGCTTGCCACTACGCGGTCGCCATCCTTGAGGGTCGCCTCCACGGTGTAGTATTGTCGCAGCTGGCGTGAGAAGTCTATCATCACGTCCAACGAAGCCTTCTGGTAGGTCGTTTTGTCCATCAGCGCCATGACTTTGTAGTCGAAAATGTATTCCATTGGCGTGGAATAGATTGCCACGTCGCGTGTGATTCCGCTCATGCGCCACATGTCTTGGCATTCCAGATAGCTGCCGTCGCACCAGCGATACACCTTGGCGGCGAGGCGGTTTTTGCCGGCATGTACATATTTTGTGATGTCCCACTCTGCCGGTGTCTTCGAGTCCTCGCTGTATCCAACCTCCCTGCCGTTGATATAGAGCGTGATGGCGGATTTCACGGCGCCGAACTTGATAATGGTTCGTCTGCCTCGCCATGCTTCGGGAACCTCGAAATCGGTGACATAGCATCCCACGGGATTGTAGTCGGTTGGTGCGTAGGGTGGGTTGGAAGGAAATTCGTTCTTTACGTTCACATAGACGGGAATGCCGAAGCCTTGCAACTCGATGTTGCCAGGTACGGCGATGTTGTCCCATTTTGAGATGTCGTAGCTGCTGCGGTAGAAGCCTGACGGAGTCTGTGAAGGATTGTCAACATAGCGGAACTTCCACGTTCCGTTGAGGCTGCGGTAGAAGCCCGACTGCTGATAGGCGAGGGTTTCGATGCCCGACTCGTCGCTATAGGGAATGATGTTTGTGTGTGGCAGAGGCTTGTTGATGCTGTATCGCTCCAGATCATTCCAGGGCTTTTGGGCGAAACACAAACTGGTTAAAAATGTAAATATAAGGAAATAAGTTAGTTGTTTCATGCGATTGAAAATTATCACGTTGCAAAGTTAAATAAAAATTGCGCATCTTGTTGAGGCAATTATTCTTTGATTGTTCTTTTCCTGATGCGATTTCTAGTATTCGCAATGTTACTTCTTGCTGATTTGCTGTCGTTGTGTTACTTGATAATCATCCTATTATTTATAGACAGACTAAAATATGTAGAAAATAGCATTTGGATAAAAAAAATAGTGTATCTTGCATTTTAAATCGAAATACAATTTGTTCGTTTAATTTATACACCATGAAAAAAATCTTTATGTTGTTGGCTTTTGTCGCCACGTTGGGTGCTGCCTCGGCACAGCATATCACTACTACCACTTATCTTCCGCAAGATGGCGAGCGCCAGTTTGGCCTTGTGGTAACCCCCAATTTCGGGGCCCAAACTTCGGGGTTCGCCCACAACATTGCTACCTCAGCCACCGAAAGCATTTTGTTGGACGGCAGCATGAGCCAGGGCATCGGCACAGAGATTGGTCTCTATTATGGTTTCGAAACCGATCATGGTGAATTTTTGGACTTTGGCTCTTATCTTTTGGTGTCTTATGGCATTAATCCGTTTAAGGGCTCTGTTACCGTGAAGGACGCCTTGACGGGTCTGTCGCAGGATTACGACGTCAAGTACACTTCCAAAGCCGCCATGATTCGCATTTCGCCCTTCTTGGCGCACCATTTTGGCGACAATTTCGTTCTCGAACTTGGCTTCGATGTTGCCTTCTCAATCTCGTTGAAGGGTAATTTGGATTTCGACGGTTACACTACCAGTGAGTCTTCCGAAAATTCGCTCAGCCTGTTCCGCTTTTTGGCAGATCCTTATGTCGGCGCCAAATATTATCTCACCGATTTCTTCTTTGTTGGCGCACGTGCCGGCTATCGTTTAGGCGGTGATCCCAGTGGTGACTCTGTTGATGGAATCTTGCATAATGGCAGTATCCGTATGAATGTGGCTAATCAAACCGCCTATAGCGAGTATATGTTTACGCCTGCAAAAATTATGGTTCAGCTTTTGTGTGGACTCCAGTTCTAACCGAATGGCATTTTCTCTATCAGGGTGCAAAAACGCGGTTTTGCACCCTTTTTCTTTGTTGATGTCGTTTCGATTATTTCAAGGCAAGAGAATGCCCGCAAAGAGAAATGAAGAAAACTCATAAAAACAAACATAAGAAACTTGAGTGAAATATATTTCGTATCTTTGCAGAAAAATGAAGGGTTTGAAAGGCTCGAGATGTTTGTGGAGCCAGATTGCTAAAAACTTAAAACTGTAAACTTAATACTTTAATTATTATATCATGAATAAATACCAACACAACCCGAACCGTTTGGTTCAGTTTCTGCAAAAACCCATGTCGCAGTTCACCAAAGCCGACATGCTTAAGGTTATTGAAGAGTTCCAGATTGAGATGATCAATTTCCGCTATATGGCCAACGACGGAAAACTCAAGACGCTCAATTTTGTTATCAACAGCATGGAACACGCCGACGAGGTGCTCACTTCCGGCGAACGCGTTGACGGTTCCAGTTTGTTCCCCTTCTTGGAAGCCGGCAGCAGCGACCTCTACGTCATTCCTCGTTTCCGTACCGCTTTTCTCGACCCATTCGCTGAGATTCCCACCCTCGACTTCCTCTGCAATTTCTATACCAAGGACGGTACTCCGTTTGAGATGGCTCCCGAATACACCCTCGCCAAGGCTGGCAACGAGTTCCGCAAGGCTACCGGCGGTATGGAGTTTGAGGTGATGGGCGAGTTGGAATACTACGTCATCGCCCCTAAGGAGGACGTATATCTCACCGCCGACCAGCGCGGCTATCACGCTTCTACTCCTTACTGCAAGTTTGAAGGCTTTCGCACCGAGGCAATGAAGCTCATCGCCGAATGTGGCGGACTCATCAAGTATGGTCACAGCGAAGTTGGAAACTTCATGGTGGGCGACACGATGTATGAACAGAACGAAATCGAGTTCCTGCCTACCACCCTCGAAGACGCTGCCGACCAGTTGGTTATCGCCAAGTGGATTATGCGCACTTTGGGCTATCAGTACGGCATCACCGTTACTTTCGCTCCCAAAATTACCGTGGGCAAGGCTGGCAGCGGCATGCACATCCATACGCGTATCTCGAAGGACGGCAAGAATATGTACATCTCCGAGAACGGTCTCACAGAGGTGGCTCACAAGGCTATCGCCGGCATCTTGAACCTCGCTGGTTCCTTGACCGCTTTTGGCGACACCAATCCTACTTCTTATTTCCGCTTGGTTCCTCATCAGGAGGCTCCTACCAACATCTGCTGGGGCGACCGCAACCGCTCCGCCATGGTTCGCGTTCCGTTGGGCTGGACTAAAGGCAGCGGCAACATGATGGCACATTGCAATCCTTTGGAGAAGAACGACGATGTGGATTTCTCCCACAAGCAGACCATCGAGTTGCGTACTCCCGACGGCTCTGCCAACGTCTATCTGTTGCTTGCCGGTATGACTGTGGCCGCTCGTCATGGCTTTGAAATGGAAAACGCCGTTCAGTATGCCAAGGATCGCTATGTGTCGGTCAACATCTTCGAGCATGAAGAGGTGCTGAACCGCCTCGACGTGCTGCCCGACAGCTGCGCGGCTTCTGCCGACTTGCTTGAGCGTGACCGCGCCATCTACGAGGAGAAGGGCGTTTTCGCTCCCGCTCTCATCGACGGCATTCTCAAGGAACTGCGTTCTTACAACGACCGCACCCTCCGTGCCGAGATCGGCAACGACTCGCAGAAGATTCTCGAACTTGTCGAGACTTTCATCCACTGCGGTTGATGTATAAATATTGGACTATAACAGAAAGGGACTTGGCAAAACCAAGTCCCTTTTTTGTTGGAATTAGTTACTTGTTGATAGTGGATTTTCTGTAATGTGTTTTATATGAAGCAAGTGGATGGACAATTTTTTGAAATAAATGTACAAGACGTTTGCAAACTGTAAAACAAAAAAAACGGCAAGGTAGAGATTGCCGTTGGAAGAACATAGTTTTATTTTTTGTTCTGTTTATTCGGTAGCCGCTTCTGCAGGTTTGTCTGTTTTTGAGGGTGTACGGTAACTTAAAATGATGCAATAAAGCGAAATGGTGAGTAAAGGCAGATGCATAAAACCAACATAGATGCTGTTGGGATTGAAAAATGATGTCATGTTGTAGCAGCCTATGATGAAACCGATGATTGCCGTGATCCGATAGGTGGCCAGGTTGATTTTTGGAAGATTTAGTGTCATAATCGTGAGGAAAGCAGGTGTTGTCAGGCAAAAGGCAGTCGCAGAATTTTTGACGAAGAAATGCAGTGGATTCAAGTCAAAATGTCCATGATTGTCGAATGGGCATAAATAAGCGAATAAGGCCAGAATAATCATCCACACATATTTCCACTGAAAATTCTTGAAATCGTAAACGTTTTTTTGCTGCAAAGTCTCGCGAATCCAGACATACGCAACAAACAGGAACATGGCTAAATTGACGGTGACGATGCTTATCCCGTATGTCTCGGTAATGGCGATGTTTTGGATGAATGCGAAAGCCGTATACGACAAAGCTACGTAGGCATTGAAAAGGCTTTTCATCTTGTCTTTAAATACAAACAACAAGATAAACATCATAAGCGACAAAGACTGTAACAGGATGTTCAGGTTTCCAAAATGTGTTTGGAAAGCATTTGAGAGTGTTACCGATATGATTTGACCGATGTTTGCAAAATCAAAATTGCGGCTAGCAAAAGGCAACAAGACCGACTGCGCCATTATCAAAATGATGGCGAACCACCATTTGTCTGAGATTTTTTCAAGTTTTTCCATTTTCCTTCCTTATCGGCCAAACCTTGCAAGGCATCCTATGGAAAATACGAAGTTGATTCCGAAACTGTGGTTGTCGCCGAATTGCATGTAGTTGCCGGCGAGCGCTATTCGGGCGTCGTATTCCATCGCCCGAGGCTTCGCTTCCCAAAGGTTGATTGACTGGCTGAATTTCAGATCCATAGCGATACCGAGTTCTCCATAGAAACCTTTTTCGGTATATCTGAAATTGCGGTAGGTCTCATTCGACAGCACTTTGGCGCTTCCTGCCCCTATGTATGGAATGAGCCTTACGGAGCCTTTGTCGTAGAACGCATATCCGTAGCGTCCTCCAAAGTGACTTAACGTGAATGTGTATTCTTCTGTCAGATCCTCCGTTACGCCAGATGTCAGCATGGAGATCAGTTTGTTGGAATAGACGCGTCCGCCACGCCCCGTGATTCCTAGCTGATGTCTGCCCCATGCGACGAACAGTGAGATGTCGGCGCCAAAGTCGAAATCAAGATATCCGTCTTTGCCGTTGATGTAATCCGTTCCGCTGAATCCTATTGTAAATCCAACGCCAAAGGGCCTTTGAAGCTCTGGTACGGGACCTGTTGCTGATGTGTTTTTCAAGATATTGCTGGTGCTGTCCATCCAACGGTCCACTACCGCTTTGTCGGTGCCGCCGCTTGATTCCCTGATGAATTTCAAGACTTTTCTCTCCCACATGTCTTTTGCCACTTCTACCAACTCGTTGGCGCGCTCTTCGTTTATCGACAGTGGCTGTAGCTCTCTGCATGTCATCTCGCCGAGGTTGAAGAGCACTTGATTGTAGCGCAGGTTGTTGTATTCAACTAATTCTGGGTCGTACCACGACTTGGCTTCGTCCATTCCGCAGAGCAGTGCGTAACGACTGACCTTCACGCCGTCAATGGTATCACATACAGGCTCTTGCAGAAAAAAACAGTACAATTCGGAACTTGCGCCGCTGGTGTCTCCATTGCGGGGTACAAAATCGGTCCAACTGAGCCCGTCGGTCCAAAACCGGTATCCATATCCTTGCGCGTTGATGTTGGCTGTTGCCATGAAACCGAAGAGAAAAAATAAAATTTTCTTCATCTGATGTTTTGTTTTTCATTAAAATAACGATGCTATTTTTGAAATATTATGATTTTTTTTTGTCGGTTTCAAAAATAGTTGTATATTTGCAGTGTCTTAGTTTACTAATACACCAAATTGCACAAGATGAATTACTCTGAATATTAAATAAATACCTAAAATATCATGATTCAGATTCAAAACCTTGATTTCTCTTACAAGAAATTTCCGGTATTCCACAACATCAGTCTGGAATTCAAGCCTGGCAATATCTACGGCTTGTTGGGCGAGAATGGGGTAGGGAAGACCACACTGTTGAAAATCATCAGTGGATTGCAGCCTATCCAGAATGGCAGTTGCAGGGTTGACGAGTTTGTGCCTTTCGAGCGCCGTCCTCAGTTTTTAGAGAACATCGTCTTTCTGCCCGACGAGGTGCTGCTGCCCGACAACGAAACGCCGTTGAGCTATGTCCAGACGTTGGCACCGTTCTATCCCAAATTCGCACTTTCTGCTTTCTATCATTTGATGCAGGAGTTCGAGGTGGAGCCGGACCGCAAGTTCAATACCATGTCGTTCGGTCAGCAGAAAAAATCTTTGATTTCCTGCGCGCTTTCGTTGGGTACCGACTATATTCTGTTGGACGAACCTACCAATGGCTTGGACATTCCCTCCAAGGCGCAGTTCCGCTCGTTGCTTTCCAAGCGGGTGCAGGAGCAAAGCACCATCATCATCTCCACCCATCAGGTGAAGGATGTGGAAAATCTTATCGATCCTATTGTGATTCTCGCCTACGACGCTATTTTGCTGAATGCTTCGGTGGAACGCATTACCCAAAAGCTCTTTTTCGAGTATGGCGGCGTGCAACGCGAAGATGCACTCTACAGCGAGTTGCAGCCGGGTGGCTATCTGAACGTGTTGCCCAACACCACGGGCGAAGAGAGCCAGGTGAACATCGAAGCACTCTTCAACGCCGTGCATCACAACAAGAAACGTATCGCTCAGTTGATGGCGGAATAATGCTTGTCGCAAATCTCTCAATCTGAAAATCTGTATATCTGTATATCTCCCAATCTGAAAATCTTTATTAATATGAATCCCAAATTTTCCTGGAATCGTTTTTGTAAGGTTGTCGCCAAGGACGGCCGCAGCCTTTGGAGCAACTATGGCCTGACAATGTTGATTATCTCGATGTTGCCGTTTGCCTTTTGGCTCTTCAAATTTGTGTTGTCGGTTATGACGCACGACATTTCCGAAACCGACCCTGACTTGCGCAGGTCTTTTTATTTCTTTGCACTTCCTTTATTGGTCGCCATTATGGCTCCGTCGAGGATGTATCGTACCTGCAACCTCCCCAAAGAAGGCATCTATTTCGCCATGCTGCCAGCCTCCAAACTGGAGAAATACTTGAGCATGATGCTCTATTGCGTAATTGTTTGCCCGTTGCTCAGTTTTCTGGCTATTCTGCTGATGGATACGCTGCTCAGCGTGCTTCCTTTCGGCTCCTATATGCAGGGCTGGTGGGTCAACAACGCTACGGTATCTATGGGTGATGATGTTCCTGGCTACATAGTGTGGGGTGTCGGAATTCTTATTATCCTTTTGTATTTTAAGAAGGTTATGTTGTTTATGTTCACCTCCACGATTTTCAAGCGCCACAAAGTGATCAAGACCGTCCTTTGGCTTATGGCAATCTCTTTTGTGTTGTCTTTGATTATGATGCCTCTTCTTGTGGTGATCGGCAACTCATATTCTGAATCCATTGAAGCATTCTTTGGAAGTTATCGTGTCGATTATGAATTGCTTGGCGGTTATGTGTTGTGGAGCGCCGTGGCGGTGCAGTTGGTGGTTTCCGCCGTGTTGGTGTGGTGGACAGGCCACAGATTGAAAAAGATGAGATACTAATAAAGTATTAAGTTTTAACATTAGTGTCCCGTTAAAATTGGGACTAATTTAAAATTAATAATAAAGTCCCTCAAAGAGGGTGTAATCGTGTTCTTTGACATCGTTGGGAATAGTCTTTTCAAATAGGTCTCTCAGTGGAGTTTTATCAGTGAGGGATAT
>JAZLKZ010000126.1:0-25258 GCA_045597845.1 Bacteroidales bacterium
CTATCAGACTTACTTTGACCTATAGTTTCTAATCATTAATCTTGATAATATAATAACAGATGAAAAATATAATTAGCAAATTAGTGTTAGTGGCCTTCTTGTTCTCCTTTATGGGAACAGCTGTGGCTCGCGAGTGCACGACTTGCAAAAAGTCCACCGCGAAGCAGTCGGCTCTTCAAAGTAAGGCTGCCGCTTGTAAGCGTGCACAAAGTACTGCTGAATTGAATGTAAACAATGTCAGAGCTTTGATCAACGCTTATGGCAACATGTGGTTCGATGGTAGTGTTACCCAGTATCACTTGCCAAAGAATAGCAACAGTACTCCTCTTTACTGTGCTGCTCTGTGGATCGGTGGCACCGACGTCAACGGTCAGCTCCGTATCGCCGCACTTTGTTTCGGTTCTTACGGTGACGACTACTGGCCCGGTCCTCTCGAACTCCAGACCGCATATATCGACCGTGAGGTCTGCAACAAGTATGACAAGCATTTCATCATCACCAAGACTGAGGTGATGGCTTTCAGAAACATGTTCAACTACACTTACGACCCCATCACCAACGAGATTACGGGTGCTGTGCCCAATCCCGATACTTATGATGAGGCTGCCATTTCCCAAACCATCAAGGATTGGCCCGCTCACGGCGAAGGCAAACAGTCAAAATTCTTGGCTCCTTTCTGTGATGTTGATGGCGATATGGTTTACGATTGGCACAAGGGTGATTATCCTTACTATGATTTCGACAATGACCTGTGTCCTCGTACCTACAAATCAAAGCATCCCTATGCTTCTTCCTTCACGGCTCCTACTATGGAGACCCAGAATGGAATCGTTGCCGGTGGTAACATGTCCGACCAGGTTTTGAAGGGCGACCAGACCATTTGGTGGGTGTTCAACGATATGGGTAATACCCACACCGAGACCAACGGTCAGCCTATTGGTATGGAAATCCGCGCTCAGGCTTTCGCATTCTCTACGAACGACGAAATCAACAACATGACTTTCTATTCTTACGAAATCATCAACCGTTCTACCTATACTTTGAAGAACACCTACTTCAGCCAGTGGGTTGACCCGGATTTGGGTGACGCTACCGACGACTTTGTAGGTTGCGATGTTAAGCGTGGTTTGGGCTATTGCTATAATGGCAATTCTACCGATGGTCCTGGTACCGGTAGATATTCTGGCATTCCTCCTGCAGTAGGTATCGACTTCTTCCAAGGTCCTTACATGGATCCTGATGGCAAGGACAATCCTAAATTGGATTTCGAGAAATTGAAAGCAAACGCTCGTTATGCTGCCATGTTGGAATCCTACAAGAAGATGGATTCCAATGGCAATTATGTTGGCAATGACGCCAATGGCAATACCGTTTACGATACTTTTGCCTTGACTCTCGACGCTGACTTGTTCTATGATCCCCAGAATGGTGGCGCTTGGTATTTCAAGCCTGGTGACACTCTTGGAAACTGTGCAATCAACGGCGTGAACTTCGGCAACGGTATTGTTGATGACGAACGTTTCGGTATGCGTCGCTTTGTGTACTACGACAATGGTAGTGGTAAACCCAATACCGACCCGCGTACCGCTACGGACTACTATTATTTCTTGCAAGGTCGCTGGAAATCTGGTCGTCGTATGTGGTTCGGTGGTAATGGCCTTACCGACAAGGTTATCGAAAACTTAGAGTGCGACTTCATGTTCCCTGGCGATAGCGATCCTTGGAACTGGGGTACCAATGGTGTAGCTCCTTCTGGCGACTGGGCTAACAAGACCTGGACCGAGTCTAACAGTGAGAACACTCCTGGCGACCGTCGTTTCATGCAGTCTGCAGGTCCCTTCACCTTGCAGCCTGGTGCTTGTAACTACATCACTGTAGGTATTCCTTTCGCTCAGGCTCCTTCGGGCGGTCCTCTGGAATCTGTAGCTTTGCTGCGTCAGGTTGATGACGTTTGCCAGGCTTTGTTCGAGAACTGCTTCAAGGTTCTTGATGGTCCTGCAGCTCCTACCATGATTGTTCAGGAATTGAACAACGAGGTTATCCTTTACCTGAATTATGACAACCCCAAGTGCATGGGCGAGAACTACGAGGAAGAGGATATCTCCATCTCTTCTACCTATAAGAAGGGTCCGGATGACACCGACTACAACAAATACAAATTTGAAGGCTACCAGATCTATCAGTTGGTTGACGCTAACGCTTCTGTTTCCGATATTGGAGACGTTACCAAGGCTCGCTTGGTTGCCCAGTGTGACCTCGAGAACTACTACGATGCTGAAAAGACCCTGCCTATCGCTACTTTGGTGAACTTTGAGACCAACTCCGCTACTGGTATTTTGTCTGGCGAGGTTAAGGTTCAAGGCGCAAACAAGGGCATCCAGCATGTATTCCGCGTTACTAACGACCAGTTTGCTTCTGGTACCAACACTCGTTTGGTCAACAACCGCGAATACTATTTTATCTGCATTGCTTACGCTCACAACCGTTACAAGGAATATTCTCAGACCGACGCCGCTTATCTCGATGGCCAGAAGGAACCTTACCTTGCAGGTCGTCAGGATGAATGGGGCGGCACCATTACTCCAGTAGTGGCTATTCCTCACGATCCTACCTCAGAGAACGGCGGTACCGTCATCAATGCCGAATTTGGCATGTCGCCCTCTGTAACGCGTCTTGAAGGTTTCGGCAACGGCGGAAACTCTTTGATGCTCAAACAATCCACTATCGACGAGTTGATGGGTGAAGAAGGTGTTGCCGGCATGCAGCCAGGTGAGTTCACTTTCGATGCTCAGGGCAATATGACCTCCATCTCTCATCCTTGTGTTGTTCCGAATCCTGTTTATGAAGAAAACGCCGGACCTCTGAACGTCCGCGTCGTTGACCCGCTTTCTGTAAAGGCTGGCAAGTTTGTCATCAACTTTACGGGTTTGGACAGCTCCAGTGTATGGTATGTTACCAACGCTGATCCTACGTTGCCTGTTTACGATGATGTTGATACCGTTTACTCTACTTGCGCAATCGGTCGCTTGAACGAGCAGCTTTTCCTGGATTTGGGTATTGCTATATCCATCCAGAATCCTCACGCTTTGGGTACGGCTCTTGAGGTTGACCTCAAACGCGAAAGCAACTACTATGTTTATGCCGGCGGTCTCGTAAACAGCGAAGCGTATATCGGTTCCGAAATGACTCATGCCGATGTGAACCAGCAGTGGTTGAGTGGTATTCCTGACAATGACAACATGAATATCTTCAACTGGATTCGTTCTGGTATGCAGTTCAATGCCAACACGGGTACTAACTTCACAGGTGCTTCTGGCGCAGTTTCGATGTTTGAATCTTACCTCGACGAAGACTACTTCAAGCAATTCTATGATTTGAATGATCCTAACGCCCGTACCGAGACCTTTGCAATAGATAAGGACAATGTTTTTGAAGATGTTGTAAGTGGTATGTGGGCACCTTATGGTTTGGTATCTACGCTTGATTTCCATCCTGGTTTCGGCTATCAGTACTATATGCCTGACGATGCTACCGTTCAGGAACTTGCCAATGCAACTCCAGCTCAGAAGTGCGATTTGAACAAGATTCAGCGCAGCTTGATGGACAGAGCAAATTCGAAGACTTTGAACTTCTTCGATATGGCTTCCTTGCCGAGCGTTCGTATCGTCTTCACCGCCGATACTTCCAAGTGGACCCGTTGCCCTGTTCTTGAGATGTGCGAGGACTACACTCAGTCTGAAGGCAATGTCCGCAAGTTCCAGAAACGTGCTCACCTCTCTGTAGATAAGATGGGCAAGACTGTGGAGGATCTCGGCGTAGCCGCTAATGCAAACGATCCCAACAACCCTGCCTACGTTGACGCTTACGGTATGGGTTGGTTCCCTGGCTATGCAATCAATACTGCTACAGGTGAACGTTTGAACATGATGTTCGGCGAGGATTCTCGTTACATTCAGTTCAACGGTCGCGATATGATGTGGAACCCAGTCAGCTCTATCATCGATGGTACGCAGAACTACGTTATGGGCGGTCGCCACTTCATCTATGTGATGAATGCCACCAACCAGTATTTCTATGATTTCTCATCTTCTACCAGCACCAAGTTCAACTACAGATACTATGCTACTCCTTCCTATGACGCCGGCCGTTGGGCTAACACAATGCTTGGCTCTCTTGATCGTCTGTTGACTTATAAGGACGACAAGACCGTCCATCAGTTCTACAACGGTTTGCTCTATAGCGAAGCAGCAGTTCCTGTTTCTCCGCTCCGTGACTCTGTATCGTTGCTCTTCACTTCTGTGGCTTGGGTGAACATGCCATTGGTCAACTATCACTTCGCTTTCAAATATCCTGGACATAATGCCGAACTAAATGAAGGCTATGCTTCCGATGGTATTCCTTGCGATGCAGTTGTTGAAATCGGTGTAAATGTTCCTTATGGCCGTTTCATGGGTAGCAATGGTACCACTGTCCAGGATTGTGGAATGGACCTCAACAACAACAACCATCCCAGATATATGTTTGAACTCTCTGGAGATATGGTTACGTTGACCAACCAAGCAATTTCGGGCAATGTCGCCGACTCTATCAAGGATGCGATTTTGAACGCCATCAACGTCGTTCCTAATCCTTACTACAGCTATTCTTCATACGAGACTTTGAGTCAATTGGAGACCAAGGTTCGTTTCGTTAACCTTCCTGCCAACTCTGTAATTTCCATTTACACTGTTGATGGTACTTTGGTAAGACGTTTAGGACCCACTCCGAGCAATACCTCTACACTTGACTGGGATCTCCACAACCATACGGGTATTCCTATCGCAGGTGGTATGTATCTCATACATGTCAATGTTCCCAACATTGGTGAGCGTGTTATCAAGTGGTTTGGAACAATGCGTCCGGTTGACTTGAACTCATTCAAATTCTAACAATTGATTGAAATCTTAAAACATTGACTGAAATGAAAAAAATATTTAGAATATTAGCTGTAGTCGCTTTCGTCATGCTGCTCTCCACAGAATCTGTATGGGCAGGCAATGATGAGCGTAGAGGTACTGCAGGAGCAACGGAATTGCTTATCAACCCTTGGGCGCAAAGTGCAGGTTGGGGTAATGTATGTATCTCCAATGTTCGTGGCTTGGACGCTTTCTTCTCAAACATTGCCGGTCTTGCCTTTATCAACAAAGTTGAGGTGGCTTACTCCAACACCATGCTTTATGGTGGCAAGAATGGCCTCTCCAGTGGCGCATCCATCAATGCCTTGGGTTTGGGTGTCCGCGTGTTCGAGTCGGGTGTATTGGGTGTTTCTGTAGATGCCATGAGCTTCGGTGATATTCCCGTTACTACAACGGAAAGTCCTGAAGCGGGTATGAATGGTACATTCTCACCTTCGTTCATGTATATTAACCTTGCTTATGCGCATTCGTTCACACGTAGTATCCATGGTGGTGTTAATTTCAAGTTGATCACCGAATCTACTGCCGACGCTTCCGCTTCGGGATTCGCCATCGACGCAGGTATTCAGTATGTGACTGGCGAAAATGACCAACTTAAGTTTGGTGTAAGCTTGAAGAACATTGGATCTACCATGAGCTATGGCGGTACAGGTTTGGCCGTTACTTTCCCGATGAATGGCAACAACTTCACGGGTGAGACACGTGCGGCTGAAATGGAGCTCCCCACTTGCTTGAATATTGGTGTTTCTTACGACTTCCTCATTCCCAAGTGGGAACAGCGCATTACATTGGCAGGAAGCTTTACCTCCAACGCTTTCTTGAAGGACAACTTCGCCTTGGGTTTGGAGTATAGCTTGCTTGACATCGTTCAGTTGCGTTGTGGATATGTTTACCAGACCGATATCTTCAACTCTGACAAGCGTACCACCACCAATACGGGTCTTTGTGCAGGCGCTTCTGTCGCTGTTCCTTTGTCGAAGAAGGGTAAGACTGAAGACAAGAAATCTCTTACGCTCGACTACTCTTTCCGCAACGCATCTCCGCTTAGAGCCACCCACTCTATCGGTGCTTCGTTCCGCTTCTAAGGAATTGAGTTGACATATATTATTTAGGAAAGGTTGTAACCCAACCTTTCCTAATTTTTAGCGTTTCTTGTGGAACAATGTCCCATGAATTGGGATAGAACTTTTTTACTAACCTACGGGGTTTGGACCCTGAAAAAATCATTATCATGTCTGAAATTAAATATTATAGTGAGGAAGGTCTTCAGAAATTGCAGGATGAGCTGCATCATTTGATTGCCGTTGAGCGTCCGGCTGCCGCGGCTGCCATTGCAGAGGCTCGCGACAAAGGCGACCTTTCTGAGAATGCCGAATACGATGCCGCCAAGGAGGCTCAAGGGCATCTTGAAGCACGTATCTCCAAGTTGCAAGTGTTGGTTGCCAACGCTCGTTTGCTTGACGAATCTAAGATCGACACGTCGAAGGTTTTGTTGCTTTCCAGGATTACCATTCGTAACACCAAGAACAACATGAAGCAGACCTACACGATTGTTCCTGAGAGTGAAGCCAACCTCAAAGAAGGCAAGATTTCGGTGACATCTCCTTTCGCAAAGGCTTTTTTGGGTCACAAGACTGGCGAAAATGTTGATGTTGTGGTTCCTGCTGGAAAAATGAACTTCGAACTTATCTCTGTCGAGCGATAGGTCGTTTCGTCGAAATGCCTTGATGAAGAAAAATACTCTATATTTTAATTCCAATTGATTATGCCGTCTATTTTTTCCCGTATTGTCGCAGGTGAAATTCCATGCTACAAGGTCGCTGAAACTGAAGACTTTCTTGCATTCCTTGACGTGAATCCCGTTGTCAGGGGTCATGTTCTTTGCATTCCCAAGCGCGAAGTGGATTATGTCTTTGACTTGGACGATGACACGTTCACTCGTCTGCATCTTTTCAGCAAGCGAGTGGCAAAGGGGTTGAAAAAGGTTTGCCCTTGCATCAAGATTGGTGTTGCCGTCGTGGGTATTGACGTTCCTCATACGCATATCCATCTCATTCCGTTGAACAATCCAGGAGATATGGATTTTGCTCATCATATTTCCATGACACAAGAGGAAATGAGTGCTTTGGCGGGTGAAATAGCTGCCGCCATAGATTAGTTTTTTGAGTGCGCATAGGTGTCGCATTTGAGGATACGACTTCGGGCGTGCTCTTTTTGTCTCTTATTCAATGGCTTCGTTTAGAAAGACTGTTTCCTGGCTGCTCTTCCCTTTAACCGTATGGTACGGGGTTGTAGTATGGGTGCGCAACGTGCTTTTCGATATAGGCCTTTTGCGCCAACGGTCTTGCAAGGCGACAACCATTGCGGTTGGCAATCTTGCTTGCGGCGGTACAGGGAAGACCCCTCATGTGGAGTATCTTTTGCGTCTGTTGGCGAATGACTATCGAACCGCTTTGGTCAGTAGGGGGTATTTGCGCCATAGCAAGGGACTTGTTGTTAATGATGGTTCCAACGATGCTGCGTTGCTGGGCGACGAGCCGGCCATGATCGCTTCAAAGTTCCCAAATGTAACAGTGGCGGTTTCGGAGAAAAGGGCTGTCGCCATCGACTACCTTGAGTCGCAGCCGGAGCCTGCTCAGTTGATAATACTTGACGATGCCTATCAGCATCGGTATGTAAAGCCTCATTTGAATATTTTGCTTACGGATTATAATCATCTGTATAGCAAAGATCATGTGTTGCCGTTTGGCGATTTGCGTGAGTTTCGAAGTGGGCGTCGCAGGGCTAACATTATCATCGTTACCAAGTGCCCTGAAAAACTTGGTTCCATTGAGCGTAGAGATGTACTCCATTCGTTGAAGAAATATCCTTATCAGAAGGTGTTTTTCAGCTCTGTACGCTATGGAGACTTGGTTTCTCTGACCAAGGGACAGCAAGCCAAGCTGAGCGACTATAGCCATGTGCTGCTTGTTGCCGGTATTGCTAACCCTACGCCGATGCTGCGCTATTTGAGGAAGAGTTGCAAGGTGACGCCGATGTTTTTTCCCGACCACCACAACTTTACCTCGGCGGATATAGAACGAATTGTTTCGAAGTATAATAGTCTTACGGGTGCGCGTCGGGTTATTGTTACCACCGAGAAGGATGCCGCTCGGTTATCGGGACAAACGGCGCTTGAGCAATTGCCCGTTTTTGCACTTCCTATTGAGGTGGTGGTGACTTCGAAGGAGAACTACGATTTTGATGATACCATCAGGTCGTTTGTGGCGGAAAACAGTCATTTTCAGGTCTGTTTATAGTTTGTTTAGTAAGGTATGATATGATAGGCGCCCGCAGGCATGCCTGCGGGCGGTGGTTTTTTTAGCTTACGCACTTAGGCTTTCAGTAAGGTGCAGGTTTCTTCAACAGAGAGCGTTTGTTGCCCTCCAGTGGCCATGTTTTTGATTGTGAGTGTGTTGGTTGCAATTTCGGATCCACCGGCAAAGATTACGAAGGGAATGTTCTTCTTGTTGGCGAAATCCATTTGCTTGCGCATCTTGGCGATATCGGGGTAGATGAGGCTGCTGATGCCAGCGGCTCGCAGTTGAGCGGCGCATCTTACGCAGTAGCGTTGTTCCGCCTCACCAAAGTTGATGAACAGCACCTTTGTGAATTGCTCCAGGTCGGCGGGAAATTTGTCCAATTCGGTCAGCACGTCATAGATACGGTCGGCGCCAAACGAGATGCCGACGCCCGAGACGTTGGGCATGCCGAAAATGCCCGTAAGATTATCGTAGCGTCCGCCTCCGCAGATGGATCCGATGTTGACGTTGTGAGCTTTGACTTCAAAGATGGCACCTGTGTAGTAGTTCAGTCCACGCGCCAATGTGAGGTCGAGTTCGATGTCGCACTGAGGCTGCACTTCGGAGATGAGGTCAAACAAAGTCTGCGACTCTTCCACGCCGGCAAGACCTATTTCCACATTGGCGAAAAGTTCGCGCAAGCGTTTCAGTTTGTCGGAGCTGTTGCCGGAAAGTTCAAAAATGGGGTTCAAAGCCGCGATTTGTTGGTTGTCAAGACCACGTTCGGAAAGTTCCGCCCGCACGTTGTCGATGCCGATCTTGTCCAGTTTGTCGATGGCGACAGTGATGTCAACCAGTTTGTCTGGAGCGCCAATCAGTTCTGCAATGCCGGCAAGGATTTTTCGGTTGTTGATTTTCAGCGTTACGCCAATGTCGAATTTCTTGAATACGGCATCAATCATCTGAACCAGTTCCAACTCGTTGAGCAGCGATTCGGAACCGATCATGTCGGCGTCGCACTGGTAGAATTCACGGTAGCGTCCTTTTTGAGGACGGTCGGCGCGCCATACGGGTTGCAGCTGGTACCTGCGGAAAGGCAGCGTGACTTGCTCGCGGTGTTGCACAACAAAGCGGGCAAAAGGTACGGTAAGGTCGTACCTCAATCCGCGTTCGCAGATTTGAGGAGCCACTTTGTGGTAGTCTTGGTTGAAGTCAACATCTTTCATAAAGTCGCCAGAGTTGAGTACCTTGAAGAGTAGTTTGTCGCCTTCTTCGCCGTATTTTCCCATTAAAGTGGAGAGATTTTCCAAGGAAGGCGTTTCGATGGGTTCAAAAGCGAAGGTCTTGAACACGTCGCGAATAGTGTCGAATATGTAGTTTCTGCGCACCATTTCTGTAGGCAGAAAATCGCGTGTACCTTTAGGAATTGAGCATTTCATGAGTAATAGGAAAGATTTGATGATAATTAATCTGCAAAGATACAAAAAAAATAAGTATCTTTGCACCTCTATGCGAAGTTTCCGCTATTTGTTGTCAATAGTGCTGTATTTCTGCTGTTTCCAATCGATGTGGAGCCAGCAGAAATACGTCATTGTTTCGCCTTCCGAGTTTCGCGAAACCCTTCAGCCTTTTGTGGAATGGAAAAGGCAGACTGGTTTTTTGGTGAAAGAGTGCTATATTGATACCAACAGCCCTGAGACTATCCACCAGATTTTGCAGTCGTATTACGACCATGCCACGCTGCTTGACCCTGCACCGTCCTATGTCTTGTTGGTGGGGGATGTGGATCGTTTGGGCACTTTTGCGGGAAGGCACCAACCCAACAATAGTTTCGAGGAGATTGCCACAGATTTGTATTATGTCGAGTTTACGGGCGACTTCCGTCCTGATGCGATGTTGGGACGGTGGTCGGTGACGGATGTTTCGCAACTTGCCGATGTGGTGGCAAAAACGTTGCGTTATGAGCGTTACCAACTATGTTCGCACGACTATCTCCGGCAATCTTTGGTGGTGGCGGGCCGAGAAACCAGCACCGTGGGCGTTCCAGTGCCGACGCTTACCAACGGACAAGTGAACTACGTGAGTCGCGCATTGCGTGAGGCTTGCGATGAAATGGATACTTCCTGTTTCTACAATCCCGATTCGGAATATCAGCTCGATACCATAGTCTCTTTGTTGAGAACGGGCCGAGGGCTGATATATTATACATCCCATTGTATTACGGATGGGTGGCTTCATCCATCTCTGGACAAGGACATCATTGACACGCTTTCGGAATCATTCCCAGCCGTTTATGTCAACAATTGCTGCCTTTCCAGTCGTTTTTCGGAGGATTGCTTCGGCGAACATCTTTTGCGCAAGGCGCAAGGCGGTGCGGTAGGTGTTATTGGAGCCAGCAACGAGACGCTATGGAATGAGGACTACTATTGGAGTTTAGGCGCCAAATATCCTTTTTCGAGAGTTCCAGACTATGACGCCAACTTGTTGGGTATGTTCGACAGATGGTTGCATCGTTACGATGAGCCGGAGTTGATGCATGCTGCGACTTTGGGGCAGATGCTTTTTGCCGGGAACGGGGCTGTGGCTCAATTCGAGTCGCCGTATGAGGATTATTATTGGGAAATATATAATATTTTGGGAGATCCCTCTTTGATGCCTTATGTGGGTGAACCCGAAGAACTTTTGTTGTCGTGCGACAGTGTGGTGTTGCGGGGCGACGCATCGCTGTCGGTTTCCACACTTGTGGGGGCTTTGGTGGCAGTTACGCAAGGCGATGAACTTCTGGGAGTTGCTGTCGCTGACAGCTTGGGACATTCAGAGGTTTTGTTTGCACACCCCGCCATGGCCGACAGTCTTTGTGTAACTGCAACGCTTCAGAATCATATTCCTTCGGTGGCGTATCTTCCAGTAAGGCGCGCGCGAAGCGCGCGCCTTACTGTGACCGACTATTCCATTGTAGTTCAGGATTCTGTAGCGTTGCGCCTTGACGTTACCAATGTGGGCGAGGAAACTGCTTTTCTCCATCAAATTTCAGTGGAAGATACTATTGTACAGTGTGATACGTTGATCCCAGATGCTTCGCAATCTTTTCTTTTGCGCTTGCCCTTCGTCCCCGACACAATCCCGTTGTTCAGAACAATGGTGCGTATGATTGATGCAGAGGGGTGCTATGCTTCTATGCAAATCAGCTGCGACGCTCCAGTGACCTATCCGACGCTATTGTCTGTAACTGTTCGAGATAGCGCCGAGAATGCAGTGCAAAGCCTTTCCACGAACAGCAACTATAATCTTCGGGTAGATTTGTCGTCTTATGCGGATTCGCTGAAGGTGGCTTTGACGGAATTTCCGTCTATGCGAGAGACTGATTTCACCTTCGCCGAAACGCTTCGCCAAGTAACGCTTCCTTTCCGTTTGTCGGACGACACGCGCAGGGTGAGAGTTACGATTACTTCTTTTTTGGGAAGGTGGTATCGTGAGTACGACTATTGGATGCTGACGGGGAGCGCAGTGGAGACTTTTGAAAGTGGCGATTTCTCCAGTTTTCCGTGGGACACAACGGCTTTGCGTCCTTGGATTCCGACTCAGTCGCAGGCTCACGAAGGCGATTTCAGCGCCCGATCCGCAGTTATTTCGTCCCGACAGACTTCACGGCTATCGATTCCGTTGTTCGTGTTGGAGGATGACACGGTCTCATTTTGGACACGCGTCTCGTCGGAAGAAGGCCACGACCGGCTCTATTTCTATATCGACGACCAGCTGCAAGGCTTTTGGTCGGGTATCTCCATGTGGACAAAACGTAGCTTTCCTATCGAACAAGGCTGTCATCGCCTCTCTTGGCGCTACGAAAAAGATGATACTCGCAACGAAAACCAAGATTGTATCTGGATTGACGATATTCGTTTTCCACTTGCATTGTGGGATACTTTGGATGGGGTGTGGGATACTTCTACGGTAGCAATCGAAACGCCAAAATCCGAGGAATTGTGCGTCAACATTTATCCAAATCCCGCTTCGGGGCAATGCCATATAGCCTTGAGCGACGCCTTGAAGGAGGCTTCGCTGACAATATATGACATGAGTGGCCGTCGTGTAGCGGCATATCGTGTTGTGCCATCAACGCTTTCTTTGCAGTCATTCCGAAATGGAATCTATACATTGGTATTTGTGAACAACAACGTCATTACGACGCGCAAATTAATGGTGCGCAGCCATTCAAAAAACTAATCTAAACGTTATCCATGACAGATACTTTGTCTTATACTCCGTTTTATCTGTATGACACCTCAGGTGCGGCCGCTGTTCATGAGCAGCAGTCATTTTCGTTCGATTCTATCTTTAATCTTTTTCAGAAATCGGATACGCTCGTTCGAGAAAGCCTTTTTTCGGAGCATCTGTTGCCCCGCACCCATCTTGACGCATTGGCGCATACCAGCCTTTTACCGCAGTCGTGGGTGTTTGGCGTATGTGTGTTGCTGGTCTTGTTGGTGGCGATATTCTTTAAGTCCTATCGCTTGAAGCTGGTTGATGTTTTCGGCGCTACGGTCAATACAAGAATCATGACACGCATTCAGCGCGACAACAATATGTTGCACATCAAATCGTGGGTTCCAGTAGGCATCATTCATCCTCTCGCTGTATCGTTGGTTTTGTATTTTTACTATGAATACGCACATCTTGAATATTTCGTGATGCAGGATGTGTTGCTGTTTTTGACATTGTTTGTGGCTTGTGTGGTGGGCTATTTCTTGCGCAATTTGTTGTTTGCGCTGTTGGGAAATGTTTTTGAGGGTCACCAGGCCATTAATCAATACATCTTCTCGAACTATTTTTGGCATCTTGTGGAATGTGTGTTGCTGTTGCCGATAGCGATTCTCCTTTTTTATGTTCCTTCAATAACATTTTTGATTACTTGTTTGCTTTGTATTGGAGCGGGGTTGTGCTTTTTGATACGACTTTTCCGCAACCTGCAAATGGTTTTAACAATTCCCAATGCCTCAAAATTCTATTTATTTTATTATCTTTGCATCGTTGAATTGATACCTGTAGCCGCTCTTGTTTTTATTGTAGTGCGTTGAAGCTTAGGTAATTAAAATATGAAATGATGAGTGTAAAAACCAAGAAATTTTTGATTTCTCAGCCGGCTCCAGCCGATATTGACAAGTCTCCCTACAAGAATTTGGTTCAAAAATACCATATTGATCTCACTTTTTTCAAATTTTTTGACATTGTGGGACTTTCGGCTTCCGAATTTCGCAAAAGTCGCATTCACATTTCAGAGCATACTGCAGTCATCTTCAATAGCAAACAGTCTGTTGACCATTTTTTCCGCTTGGCGAAGGAGCTCCGAGAGGTCATTCCCGACAGTATGAAATATTTCTGTTCCTCTGAGGCTATCGCGCTCTATCTTCAGAATTACACCCAGTATCGCAAGCGTAAGATTTTTTACGGACAACAGTTCTTTGCCGATCTCGTGGACATCATGTCGAAGCACCGCGAAGAGAAGTTCCTCTTTCCTTGCTCTGACGAGAAGCAGACCGAATATACCAAGCTTCTGGACAAGGCTAAGTATAAGTACACCAAGGCTGTAATGTACACCTTGCAGCCTAAGGATCTTACGCATTTCAACCTCAAGGATTTTGATGTAGTGGCGTTGTTCTCGCCTATAGGCGTACGCTCGTTGGTGAAGAGTTTCCCAAATATTAGCAGCGAAGATGTGGTGATTGCAGCTTTTGGAGCATCAACGCATGCCGCTCTGAACGAGGCAGGCCTAAAGCTTACCGTGGCGGCTCCCACCAAAGTGTCGCCCTCAATGGCTATGGCTTTGGAGAACTATATTCTGGGCAAGGAGCAAGGCAGCGTAATTGTGGCGAAGCCTACCTCATTGAAGAAGCCCGCAGTTCATTCCAAGACTGCTTCTACGTCGGCAACCGTAAGCAAGAAACCGAAGTCGGTATTCGCCGACAAGGACAAGTACAAACAACTTCAGGAAGAACGCCGTGCGCAAGCGGCTGAACGCCGTGCGCAGCGTGCAGCCGAGAAGGCAAGCAAAACTGATGCCTAACTATACTTTCACAAAGCAAGAACGGCTTTGTAGTCGTAGTCTTATAGAGTCGCTTTTCCATTCGGGACACAGACTTATGGTCTTTCCTTACAGTGTATCTTGGATGTTGATTTCCCAAGACAAGAATATGCCCGTTCCAGCGCAGGTGCTCATCACAACGTCAAAGAAGAAGTTTCATCATGCCGTTGACCGCAATCGCATCAAACGTCTCACGCGCGAATGCTACCGAATGCGTAAACAGGGCCTTTACGATTTTCTGGAGGAGCATCATCTGCAGATAGTGCTTTCGCTGAACTACATCCATACGGAAATTCTGGATTACGCTACGCTTTCCGCCAAGTTCGACAAACTTTTCCCTCAACTCGGATCCGCCATCCAGAAGACGATGAGCGAAAATAAGTGATGCATAATCCTTCAACTCGTTCAAAGTCCTCCGAGAGCTTTCTGATTATCTTGTCAATTATCAATTATCAATTCCTGAAGTGTTGCGCAAAATCCTTACAAAAATGATGTTGGCGATGATTAAGTTCTATCGTAACTGCATCTCGCCGTTTACGCCGCCGGCGTGTCGCTACACTCCTACATGCTCGCAATATGCTATTGAGGCAATACAGAAATACGGTCCTTTCAAGGGAGGGTGGTTGGCGCTCAAACGCATTTTGAGGTGCAACCCGTGGGGCGGGTCGGGATATGATCCGGTTCCTTGATGTAAATAGGGTTTCCAGCATGTCTAAAAAAAGCATATACGAGGAAATATATGACGTGGTGCGACTGATTCCAAGAGGGAAAGTGCTCACTTATGGAGATGTCGCTTTTTTGGCGGGAAACGCCAAGATGGCTCGCGTTGTTGGGAATGCGTTGCATATCAATCCTTGTCCTGGCGAAATACCTTGTCATCGGGTTGTTAATAGTAAAGGTTTTCTGTCAGGGTCTTTCGCTTTTGGTGGAGCCCGGCGTCAAGAGGCTTTATTGCGTGAAGAGGGAGTTTGCTTTGTGGGAGAGAAAGTTGATATGGAACAATGTAGATGGCGTTTCATGGAACTGCAACCTCTCCACGAAACGCCATCTATGAATCCTTGATTATTTTCTATTCTTTTTCTTGGTGTTTCCTATCGTACCATTCATATACAATGGGTACGACAAAGATGTTTAGTAGGGTAGAGGTGATAAGCCCGCCCAATACTACAATTGCCATGGGCGCTTGGATTTCGTTGCCAGCTTTGTCGGCTGCCAGCACCATGGGAATGAGCGATAGTGCGGTGGTAAGCGCTGTCATGACGATTGGGTTGAGGCGGTCGAGCGAGCCTTGCAAGATGCGCTGACGCAAAGAAATGCCACTTTGATTTGAGAGACTCTGGTATTTTGCCACCAACAAGATGCCATTGCGTGTGGCAATGCCGAAGAGGGTGATGAATCCGATGATGGCAGGGATGCTCAATAGGTTGGAACTGAGTTTGATGGCAAGTACGCCTCCAATGAGTGCCAAGGGTAGATTTAGTAGTACGATGAGTGAGAGGTTGAGGTTTTTGAACTCGGTGTAGAGCAACAGATAGATGACGCAAAGCGCAAGGATAAAGACAAGTATGAGCGTGCGTGTGGCACTTTTTGCGGTCTCGAACTGTCCGCCGTATTCGATGCGGTAGCCTTCAGGAAGATGAATCTCGCTGTCGAGTGTGTGCTGAATCTCTTCCACCACGCTGAGTGCGTCGCGTCCGCTGACATTGGCGGAAACGACAAGTTTGCGTTGCACGTTTTCGCGAGAGATGGTGTTAGGACCACCCACAGAGACAATCTCCGCCACTGCCGACAGTGGCACCTTGCCACCGTCGTGGGTGTCGATGAGGGCGTCCATGATGGTGGCAATGCTCTTGTTCTCCATTGTGGATTCATTGCCAGGGATGGATTGATAGAGCACCAAGGGGAATGACCGTTGCCCTTCGTAGATCTCTGCCAACTGCTCGCCGCTGAATGCCAGTTCGACGAATTGGTTGAACTGTTCGATGCTGATGCCGTACTGCGCCAGCAGGTCTCGGTTGGGACGAATCTGTAGCTGTGGTGTCTCGGTCTGTTGCTCTACGCTCACATCTACAAGTCCTTCAATGTCGGCGGTAACGCCTTTGATTTTGTTGCCGATTAGATAGAGTTGGCTGAGGTCGGTGCCGAAGACCTTGATGGCAATGGTGGCTTGGGTGCCGGATATCATGTGGTCGATGCGGTGACCCAAGGGTTGCCCCACGCTCACTGCAATGCCTGGAATGGCAGACAAACGGTGACGCACCTCTTCCATAAACTCCTCTTTGCTACGTTTGTCGAGGTTGAAATTGACGTCAATTTCGGCACTGTTGGTGGCTTGCGAGTGCTCGTCGAGTTCGCCACGACCCGTGCGTCGTGAAGTGGTGGTCACCTCGGGAATGGCAAGCAGCTCTCGTTCTATCAAATTGCCGATGTTGTTGCTCTCTTCCAGCGAGATGCCGGGTTTTGCCACCGCGGCGATGGTGAGCGACCCTTCGTTGAAGTCGGGCAAAAATCCCCGTCCCATAGTGAAAAGCAGTGCCACGGCGGCAATGAGCAGTGCCATGGTGGTGAGAATTACAGGTCGTTTGTTCCCCAAAGCCCATTGCAGCCATTGAGAGTAGAGGACACCCAGTTTTTGCGAAATCCAACTCTCTTTTTGTTGCTTGTCGAGATATTTCTCGTCAGAGAGCATCAGTTTGCAGAGCAAAGGCGTGAGGGTCATGGCTACGACCAGCGACATGAACAAAGAGATGATGTATGCGATGCCAAGGGGCTTCAGCATCCTGCCCTCCATGCCACTGAGAAAGAAAAGGGGCACAAAGGTAATCATGATGATGAGTGTGGCGTGGATGATGGAACTGCGGATTTCCGACGAACCTTTGAAGACCACATTGAATGCCGAGTCTCGTTGTTCGGTGGGCAGTCGGTGGTTCTGGCGCAGTCGTTTATAGACGTTCTCTACGTCGATGATGGCATCATCCACCAGCGAACCGATGGCGATGCACATGCCACCGAGGGTCATTGTGTTAATGTCCATCTTGAGCAGGTGCAGGCAGAGCAAGGTGCCCAAAAGCGAGAGGGGAATGGCGATGATGGAGATGAGGGTAGTGCGAAAACTGCCGAGGAATAGGAACAGGATGATGATGACAAACACGGCGCCTTCCAGCAACGCCTCGCCCACGTTGCCTACCGACGAGGAGATAAAGTCTGCTTGTCGGAAAATGTGGGTGTTCATCTGCACGTCTTTTGGGAAAGATTTTTCGATGTTCTTCAGGCTCTTCTCGATGTTCTCCGTCACCTTTAGTGTGTTGATGTTGGGCTGTTTGGATACCGAAAGAATGACGGCGGGAGTGGCGTTTGCGGAGGCGTATCCCTGCTTGACGGCATTGCCTACTACAACGTCAGCCACGTCGGAGAGCCTAATGGGATTCCCGTTCACCATCTTGACGAAGGTGCTGCCGAGTGCCTCCAGGTCGTTGGTGCGTGCCATGCCGCGCAGGGCATATTCGTTGCCGTAGTCGCGCACTACGCCGCCTGTCGAGTTTACACTCATCGTGGATGCGGTGGCTTTGAGCTCCTCCAACGTGATGCCATAAATGTTCATTCTGAATGGGTCGGCAAGCACTTGGTATTCTTTGTATTCGCCACCGATAATGGTTACTTGCGACACGCCGCCAGTACCCAGAATGGCGGGCTTGACAACCCATTCGGCAAGGGTGCGCAGATCCTGCTGCGTAGTGGGGTGGGGAAGGTTTTTGGTGGAATCGACCTGCAAGCCGATAAAGAGAATCTCGCCCATCACACTGCTTTGGGGGGCAAGGACGGGGGTGATGCCGTCAGGCAGTTGTTCGGCGAGGGTGGTCATCTTTTCGCTGACTATCTGCCGCGCGCGAAACACATCCATACCCCAGTCAAATTCTACAAACACAAAGGAACTGCCTTGCAAAGATGTAGATCGTACGCGACGCACGTTGGTGGCACCGTTGACGGCAGTCTCGATTGGGAAGGTCACAAGCCGTTCCACCTCCTCCGATGCCATGCCGTGGGCATCGGTCATTACCACCACGGTGGGGGCGGTGAGGTCGGGAAAGACATCGATGTCCATCTTTTTGCCCGACCAGATTCCGGCAACGATAAGCAACAGCGCTGCCAGCAATATAAAAAGCCTGTTGTTGAGGCTGAATTTGATTATTTTGTCAATCATAATTTCAAGTATATAATGCCATAAAAGTCATAAAGAGAATCTTCAGGTTACTTGATTGCCACCAGCCGCAGGTATGTCTCTTCGAGGTCGTGCTGTGTCTCTAAAATCGAGAGTTCTGCGTCGTTGTAGCTATCTACGGCAAGCAGATATTGTTCCAAAGTGATTTCTCCAGCGTCGAGGGCTTTCTTCAAGAGTGCCACGCTGTTGTGACTTTGAAAGGTCTGTTGGAGTTTTTGAAGGTTCGACTGCAATGACAAGGCTTTTTGATAGAGACCCTCGAAGTAGTTGCGAAGCTGTTGCTCGTTGGCGATTGTTGCGGATTGTAGGGATGACAGTGTGGCTTTGGCTGCACGAACCTTGTTGCCGTTGTTCCAGAGGTTCAGTTTGGCACCGACAACCACTCCGCGGAACGCTTCACCCGTAACGGTTTCGCTGGCGTAGCCCAACGAGAGGTCTGGCAACCACTGCGACTGGGCTACTTTCAGCTCCTCTTGCGCCAATGCCTCTTGTCCTGCCCAATAGGCATAGCGAGGGTCGTTTTGCTTAATGTCGTCCCAGATGGTTTCGAAATCGGGCAGAAGGATGGGTTCGTATTGCTCTTGAGAAAAAGTGATAGGAGATTTGGGCGAAATCAGTTGGAGTTGTTGCAGCAAAGCGGCTTGCTCTGCGAGAGCTTTGCTGAGTTTGCTCTGCTGCGTGGCGTAGTCCATCTGTGCGCGATTGTATTCCAATAGGTTGCAGTCGCCTGCTTCCATGCGTTTGGTGTAGGCGTTGGCAATCTCTTGAGAGGCTTCTGCGCAACGGGAATAAATCTTGACGATAGCGTTGTGGCAGACCAGATTGCAGCACAGCTGCTGCAGCTCTTGCATCATTTGAAAGGTCTCCACGTCGTATTGGTTTTGGCTGTTCGCTATTTCCAAATCACGAACCTTCAGCTCATGCGCCCAGGTGGTTGGAAAAGGAAAAGCTTGCGAAACGCTGAAATCCCAACGGTTTCCAATCTCCGTAGGTGCGCCCCAAAAGTGACCGAATTCAATCTCCGGCTGTTCGAGGATGGGAACGCTTTGAATGTTGTATTGCGCTGCTTCGCGCTCTTGTTGGAGTTGCTGGAATTGTATGCCTTGCTCCTTTGCCATATCCAACACCCATTGGTATCGGTTTTGCGATTGCAACTGCCCCACCAGGCATAGCAACAGTATAATGGGAATGATGTTTTTCATAAGAATGACAATTAGTAATAATTGAGAATGATAGGCGATTTAGTGGACATGGCCTGCGTGTGGGTCCAAAGCACCGGCACCTTGCGCCATCTTCACCATCGTTGCACCTTTGCTGACGATGCGTTCTCCAGCTTTGATGCCGCTGGTGATGACCGTGCGGATGCCGTCTGTGGCACCGATGGTGACAAGTCGTTTCTCAAAAAGTTCGGGATTGATTTGCACGAAGACGAAATAGTTCCCCATCTCCTCTACGAGGCCGGCGTTGGGAATGGTAAGCACCTCACCGTCAGCATCGCAGCGGATGTAGAGTGTGACGAAATTCCCGGACATCAAATCCACGGTGTTGCGGAAACGGAAGGTTACGGGCAGCAAAGGGTTGTTGGCATCGGTCGATTTGCCGTAGCTTACCAACGAGCCACCTAATGATTCGATAGAGTAGGTCTTGCCATCGTTCGGAAGTGTGAAAGTGGCATCGGTGATGTGTCGCAACTGATTGTAGTAGCGAGGTTGCACCGTTGCCCGAATGAAGAGGTCTCTGTTTTGCGATACGGTGACTACGGGTTGTCCTGCCTCTACAAAGGCTCCGTTGAGTACGTTGATGCTCTTGACGTAGCCGCTGATGGGTGCCGATACCGTAGCGCCACTTTTGGAAAAATTGCCTTTCAGGTTGTCGTATGACGCCTTGGCACTTTCGTATGCTGCGCGACTGCGTTCCAATTCAGATTGGGATACAATCTTGTCGGCGGCGAGTCCTTGCTTGCGCTCATAGTCGGATTTGGCACTTTGGTAGTTAGACAATGCCTCTTGAAAACGCACTCCCATATTATTGTCTGCCATGCCGTTGCTTTCAATGGAAAAAAGCTTTTGACCTGCCGAAACCGTTGCTCCTTCAACCAGATTGGGATTGGAGAACACAACGATGCCGGAGGCTTTTGCAGACACTTGGCGTTCGTCGCCTTGGGATGGAAGTACCTGTGCGCTGGTGCGGATAATGCTGCCAAAACGCGTGGGTTGACAGACCTCTGTGGCGAAGTCTATCTTCCAACTTTGCTCCTTGGTGAAGGTAATGCCATTGGCTGGTGTGGAGGTGTGTCCATGCTCGTGTTCATGAGCTTCGCCATGGTTGTGTTCATGTGTTTCGGCTTCTTCCGCTATTGTTTTCACAACATGAATGTGGTCGAAACCGATGCGGTTGATGCTGTCGCCGGTGGCAATTTCAAAAAGAAGGGACCCGCAGCCGGCCTGTTCGGGCATGATCTCAAAAGGATAAATGCCAGCTTGTTGCGGGTTGTCCAATTTTATGCGTTGCACCGACTTGCCGACGGTGAGAACCATCGTTACGCTGGTAGAGTCGAGAGGTTTGAAATTGGTGAGCTTGGTGAAATGAGCTAAGATGTCGCAGTCTTCACCTACAGTTATCGTAGGGATTTCGGCAAAAAGTTCAAAATCTTGGTTGTATGCCGTCATGGGTTCGCCGTGGTGATGGTGTTCCGCTTCGTCATGGTGATGATGGCACGACACTGTGGCGCCTAAACACAAAGCCACAGTCACCCAAAGTGCTGTTTTTTTCATGATAGAAATAATAAAAGTGAATAGTGATAAGTGAAAAGTGAATTGATAATAGCAAACTGATTACAGTTCGTCAATTCTTGATTTTCGCTTAGCACATGGGTGGCGCACGGAGTGCGGCAAATGAAAGTAATGGATCGGGCGGCAACTCAGTCCGTATAGTCCGAGTCTGTCTGGGCACCAGGTCAAATACTGGGACCTCGATGTTGAGCAGTTCGGGCAACTCAATGTCGGCGGCGATAACCCAAGTCGATTCGTCCTCCCTGGTGGTCAGCACCAGATGGGACAGCAGTTCCTGCAGTTTGCAGATGTCGAATGGGTGGTGGGATGACCCTTCGTGGTCGTGATGGTGGTCGCAGTCGGCATCGCAATGACAAGCCATTTCATTCTCAAATACAAACCCCATTTCCTCCTCGCAGTCGTGGTGGTGATGGGGCACAAAAGCATGAACCAGAATAATCAAACACGACAACGATACCATCGCTATCGATAATATCCGTTTGATTTCGTGTATGTTGAAGTTGCTTTTCATGCAATGCCAATCCAAATGAATATTGCAAAGGTACGAAATTTTAGCGGTATTGCTACGACAAACCACAAAATAACATTTGAATTCAAGAAATTAGATTCTGTACAAGTGCATTTTCATTGCAGGTAACAAAGTTAAATTTTCACACCAAATACTCCTTCCGTGTCACATTTGTGTCATATTAAGTTTGTATCTTTGCTCTTCAGAAAAGAATCTTACCCCACACTTGGTCCCATTCCCAGCTTTCCCCATTCCTCAAGATCCTCCCTTCAACCACCTTGTTATTCAAGAAAAAATAGTATATTTGCAATCATTTATTTTGGCAGAAAAACTGAATTAATAACATGAAATACGAAAACACCTTCAAGGCTATAGACCAGATTCTTTGGAAAGAGCAAGGATGTGGCAGCGAGTTGGACTATCTGGAACAGAAATCTTGGATGCTTTTCCTGAAATACCTTGACGACCTGGAGACAGAGCGTGAGGAGGAAGCAGAACTCGACGGCAAGACATACAAGCGCCTCGTTACTGGCTACTATCGCTGGTCTCAGTGGGCAGCACCCAAGAAGAAAGATCCGCAGACGGGCAAGATGGTACTCGACACCGTCAACGCTATGTCGGGCGACGATCTCGTGGAGTTTGTCGACCAAAAACTCTTTCCCTACCTCAAAGCCTTCCAAGCTAATGCGTCAGCTACTGACACCCTCGAATACAAAGTAGGTGAAATCTTTGGCGAACTCCACAACAAGATACGTTCCGGCTTCAACATGCGTGAGATCATCAACATGATTGACGACCTCCACTTCCAGTCTGCCGACGATAAGCATGAAATGACCGTCCTCTACGAAAGCAATATCCAGAAGATGGGTAATGCCGGGCGCAATGGCGGTGAGTATTACACCCCGCGTCCTCTCATTCGTAGCATCGTTAAGGTGGTTGACCCCAAGATAGGTGAAACGGTGTACGACCCCGCCTGTGGTTCCGCCGGCTTCCTCTGCGAGGCTTTCCTTTACATGAAGGAAAAGATCAAGTCCGTAAAGGACCACGAAACGCTCCAGCGCGACACTTTCTTCGGCAAAGAGAAGAAAGGCCTACCGTACATCATCGCTACCATGAACATGATTTTCCACGGCGTTTCTGCCCCGAACATCACCCATGGTAATACCCTTGCTACCAACTTGGCAACCATTCAGGAGTCCGACCGTAAAGATGTCATCCTCGCTAATCCTCCTTTTGGTGGCAACGAGCGTGGTGAGGTTCTGCAGAACTTCGAGATCCGTACTTCGGAAACGGCTTACATGTTCATGCAGCACTTCATCAAGATACTGAAGGCTGGTGGACGCGCAGGTATCGTTATTAAAAATACGTTCCTCTCGAATGGCGACGCAAGTGCTGTCCGCAAAATGCTCCTCGACGAGTGTAACCTCCATACTATTCTCGACCTCCCCAGTGGCGTCTTTACCGGTGCTGGTGTCAAAACGGTTGTGCTCTTCTTTACCAAGGGCGAGCCGACGGATAAGATTTGGTACTATCAGGTCAATAAGCATTTTACCAAGACCAAGCCAATGACCGAGGCCGACATGGCTGACTTTATCGCTTTGCAGCAGACCAAGGCTGAGACCGACCATTCGTGGACGATCTCTGTGGCCGACCTCGATAAGTCGTTCGACCTCTCTGTCAAGAACCCCAATAAGGTGGAGACGGTGGATGACCGCCCCCCCTCTGAGATTGCCGACGCTATTTCCTCCCTCAATCAGGAGAATCAAACTATTATTGACGAATTATTGGAGATGCTCAAATGAAAGACGTTGGCAAAATAAAAGACGCTTGCCTTGTTATCGCAGGTCAATCTCCTCAAGGTTCTTCTTATAATGAAGACGGAATCGGTGTAGAATTTCATCAGGGTAAAAAAGCTTTTGGAGACAGCATTATCGAACCATCTGGCGTATGGACTACAGAACCATCGAAGATTGCAGAAGCTGGTGATATATTAATGTCTGTTCGTGCTCCGGTCGGGCCTACGAACGTGACTGATCGTAAGATTTGTATAGGGCGTGGCTTAGCTGCTATTCGATGCAAAGACGGCTTCATGCCTCAGTATATTCTATATTCTTTGCGAAATATCGAAAGCAAGATTATTGGGAATGACGGGGCTATATTCAATTCGATAAATAAAACTCAAATCGAAGACTTACCCTTGCCGTTGCTCTCTCCTAAAGACCAGCAATCCATCGTTGAATATCTCGACTCCTCTTTTGCTAAGATCGACGCGATGAAAGCCAATGCCGAGAAAGCCCTCGACGAAGCAAAAGCCCTCTTCCAAGCTTCCCTCAAATCCCTCCTCGAACCTAAAGACGGATGGACAGAAAAGAAGATCAAAGACTTGGGCACTGTTGTCGCCGGCACTACTCCAAACACTAATATCCCCGAGTATTGGGATGGTGATTTATGTTGGATTTCACCTGCAGAATTAGACGGCAGTCATTACCTTTATGACTCGAAGAAAAAAATCACAGAGGCCGGAGCTAAGGCAAAAAGTCTCAAACTCCTTCCGGTTGGAACTGTTATTTTATCTTCGAGAGCTCCTATCGGAAAGGTTGTGATCAATAAAATACCGACTTATTGTAATCAAGACTTCAAGTGTGTTATTTGCGGAGATAGTATTTACAACGAGTTTCTTTATTGGTGGTTCTGGTGGAAGACGGATTATTTAAATGCCCTCGGAACTGGTGCGACCTTCAAGGAGATTTCAAAGACCGTTGTCGAGAATATTACTATTTCAGTTCCTTCGGTAGATACGCAAAAGGCTATTGCTGACTCGCTTGAGTCCCTCTACGCTAAAGTAGCTCAACTCCAGGCCAATTACGATAAGATTTCTGCTGAGTGCGACGCACTAAAACAGGCACTCTTGAAACAAGTATTCGAATAGTTCGACAAGCTCACTACAAGTAATATGACAGATACTCAAACAACAGGCAGTTTTATTGCGGACATCAAACAGATTGTAGCCCAAGCCAGACAGCAGGCATACGCCGCTGTCAATCAAGCCATGGTGCAGTCGTACTGGCTCATCGGCAAACGCATAGTGGAAGAAGAACAACAGGGCAAGCAGCGCGCCGACTATGGCAAGCAACTGCTCAAACAGCTTTCCGCCGCCCTTACCGAAGAGTTCGGAAAAGGCTTTTCAACAGGTACGCTCTACTATATGCGCCAATTTTATCTGACCTTCCCCGAAATATTCGCTACACCGTGGCGAATATTGACTTGGTCGCATTATAAGCGTATTATGCAGGTTCCATCAGAGGCTGCCCGAAGTTGGTATCTCAAAGAAGCATCGGAGCAAATGTGGAGTTACGCCACGTTGAACAGAAACATCTCTACGCAGTACTACGAACGTCTGTTGATGTCGCAACAAAAAGAACCC
>JAZLKZ010000127.1:0-10812 GCA_045597845.1 Bacteroidales bacterium
TCACTATTCCGCAAAATATTTTTTCGTTTTTATCAAAAAAAATCCATAACTTCATGATTATCCGCAATAAAAATTTGCATGAAAACATTCTCGAAACAGGCATCGTGCAGAAAAAACAACCGAAATTCTTCTGGATTTTAATGGAATTTCTAATATTGAACGTCATAAACAAACATCAAGCAACTACATATAACTAATTATCAATAAATTACAATGTAATAAAGTCTAAAATCCAGAAAGCAATATGTGTATTATTTATTAAATTACAAATATTTACAGATACTCGAAAGGCATATTCAACAAAAAAAAACCTCTTACCGAAGGAAGAGGCTATTATTATATATTGAAAATGCAATCAATCTCTGCGGAAAATATCACGCGTATAGACTTTGTCGGCGACATCGTCCAAAACAGTGTCGTAACGATTTGCGATAATTGCCTGTGAAACAGACTTAAACTCGTTTAGATCATTTACCACACGACTGCCAAAGAAAGTGGATCCGTTTTCCAAAGTGGGTTCATAAATAATAATCTGAGCGCCCTTCGCCTTAATACGCTTCATCACGCCCTGGATGGAACTCTGACGGAAATTATCGCTATTAGACTTCATTGTAAGTCGATAAACGCCAACAACACAAGGTTTTTCGTTAGAGGCGTCAAAATCGCCCCTGCTATAGTAATCATAATAGCCTGTCATCTTCAGTACCTGGTCGGCGATAAAATCCTTTCTGGTTTTGTTGCTATCCACAATGGCGCGGATAAGATCCTCTGGGACGTCGGCATAGTTTGCCAAAAGTTGCTTTGTGTCTTTGGGAAGGCAATAGCCACCGTAACCGAAACTCGGATTGTTGTAATGATTTCCAATGCGTGGGTCGAGACACACTCCGTCTATAATCTGCTGCGTATCAAGACTTTTTAATTCCGCGTAAGTATCCAGCTCGTTAAAATAGCTTACACGAAGCGCCAGATAAGTGTTGGCGAAAAGTTTGACAGCCTCGGCCTCGGTCAATCCCATATAAAGTACCGGGACATCTTCCTTCAAAGCTCCACCTTTGATCAGCGAAGCAAACTGATGCGCCTTTTCCTCCAATCGGGCATCGCCGTGAGGATAGCCAACGATTATTCGGCTAGGATAAAGATTGTCGTAAAGTGCCTTGCTTTCGCGAAGGAACTCTGGTGCGAAAATGATGTTATCGCAATGGAGCCGCTTGCGAATGTTTTCCGTGTAACCAACAGGGATTGTGCTTTTTATCACCATGATGGCATTAGGATTGATACGCATAACCTTGTCAATGACATCTTCCACGGCAGAAGTGTCAAAGAAATTCTTCTGGCTGTCGTAGTTGGTTGGAGCCCCAATAACCACGAAATCGGCATCAGCATAGCCTTCTTCAGGATTAGTCGTAGCCTTCAAAGACAATGGGCGTTTCAATATAGCGTCTGGCGGCACCACACCCTTTGACAACGAGACATCCTCGGCGAAGAAACGTTCGATATAATCATCTTGTATTGGAGATTTGCGATTGTTGACCATGTCGACACGCTCGGGTACAATATCCACGGCGGTAACCTGATTGTGCTGCGCCAACAAAGTCGCAATACTCAATCCCACATATCCAGTTCCAGCTACAGCAATCTTATACATTATATTAATATTAAATATTCAACGGAGAATTCATTTTGCAATAATCAGCATAAGCATACCAAAGGCCCGACGCCTCATCCTGTACGCGTTCCGACAGAGACACTTGGCGGAAAACGGACTTGTCGATGACTGGGAAATAGACATCAGCATCAAAGTCGGCATACACCCACGTCACATAAAGTCGCTGGGCGAAAGGCAGGAACTGCTTGTAGATAGCGGCACCACCGATGACGAAAATTTCCTCTTCGCCATCGGCGGCATTGAGAACCTGTTGAACAGTATGCGCAACATCGACACCTTCATAAGAGAAATCCTCGTCGTGCGTAAGAACAATATTGCGACGTTTTGGCAACGGTTTCTTGGGAAGCGAATCGAATGTGCGGCGGCCCATCACGACGGTATGTCCAGATGTCAGGGCTTTGAAACGCTTCAGATCATCAGAGATATGCCAAAGCAAGTCATTGTCTTTCCCGATTGCATAGTTTTGGGAAGCGGCGACAATAATAGAAATATTGGGAATCGGTTTTTGATACATAATAATATAACGAGAAAAAATTACAAAATAGTATGTGGATGTTGGTGGAGGGTCATCAATAACGTTGCCGAGAGCCGGGCATCTGGAGTTTTGAAGCTATTGGAAAACCTGCACAGCGCGTTGGAAGATGCCTGTCATGTAAGCGATAGCGAGGCCGTAATTGGAGACAGGGACACCTGCGTCGATAGCCGGAGCGAGACGCGACGCCAACTGTTTGGGAGTAATCACACACCCGCCGCACTGAATCACCAAAGCATAGTCGGCAATAGGTCGGTTCAAGGCCGAGAGTCCAGCAACCACATCGCAAGAGAGCCGTTTTCCCGTATGCTTCGACAAAAGATTCGGCAACTTTACCCTTCCAATATCCTCACAAGTGACGTTGTGCGTACACGATTCAAGAATCAGCACCCGGTCGCCGTCTTTCAATTTGTCGATATACGGCGTACCATTGATGTAATCGGAGAAAAGGCCTTTGGCTCTTGCCAAAACAACGCTAAAGCTCGATAGCGGAACCGACTCGGGCACGATTTGGGAAACCTTGTCAAAGACTTGGCTGTCGGTAACGACCAGTCGCGGCATATTTTTCTGTTCTTGCAAAAGCGATTCCAATTCATCGGGCTGGCAAACCAAAGCCTTTGCATGATTGTCGAGCAAATCACGGAGCACTTGAACCTGGGGAAGAATCATGCGACCTTCGGGAGCCGCTGAGTCGATGGGAGTGACCAGCACGACAACATCACCCGCATGCAAAATATCGCCCAACAACGACTTATGGAGAAACGCGGTTTCTGGCAGTCTATCGCGAATCAACGTTGTCAGAGGTTCTCGCAAATTGGGATTCTTGGAGGTAAAACGGAACACCTTAGTGGCATAGTCCGACTCGATGCTCTCGATTAAGGCATCGTCGCATGGAATTCTGTCGATTTGCGTATAAATCAATATAAAAGGAATATCCTTCTTGCGACAGCGTTCTACCAAAGAGACCTCTTCGGCCTCGAACCTATTGTCTGTAAACAATATCAGAGCCAAGTCCACCTGAGACAACACTTCCAAAGATTTTTCGATACGCATTCTGCCAACCGACCCTTCATCGTCGATGCCGGCGGTATCGATCCAAACCACAGGACCTACGCCTCTGACCTCCATCGTTTTTTTGACAGGGTCGGTAGTTGTGCCAGCCCAGGGAGACACGATAGAGATTTCCTGCTCTGTCAAATAATTCAGCAAAGTACTTTTACCGTAGTTGCGGCGGCCAAAGATGCCAATGCGAGGTTTCAATTCGTTAGGAGCCATACCGTAAAAATTTATTGCAAAAATACAACTTTTTTTCGAGGAACGAGAACAGGCTGAGGATAGTTTTTCACAACTTGATGTCATCAACGCATCTATAACGAGCCAGATGTCCCAAGAACAACTTATTCATACATAATCAAATAAAAAACAATAAATTAACAAACCAATATAAGACATCAGAAACAAATTCGTCACGGGCATATTCAAGAAAATGTTATTTTTGCGAAAAATTATTTAACAAACAAACTTAAAAAATATCACTATGAGCATTGTTATCACTGAAGAAAATTTTGATGAATTATTGAAAAGCGACCTGCCATTCATGGTAGATTGTGGCGCAACCTGGTGCGGTCCCTGCAAATCGCTCGCTCCCATCGTTGACGAGATTGCAAAAGAATACGAAGGCAAAGCCAACATCGCCACCATGGACGTAGAAGACTGCTCCGACATTGCAGCGCGTTTCCGCATCCGCAACGTGCCCACCATCCTGTTTTTCAAGAACGGCGAGTTGAAAGACAAAGCTGTAGGATCGGTACAGAAGAGCACTCTTACAGACAAAATCGACGCATTGCTGTAAAACACATCTTACGTCAAGGCCGAGATCTTGATAGCGGGAATAGAGAAATACAAATCGATAGACTTTTATGCACGTCAGGTGGTTGAAGGATTCATCACTGGGCTGCATAGAAGTCCTTTTCATGGTTTTTCGGTAGAGTTTTCGGAACACAGACCTTACAATACGGGAGAATCGACGCACGACATCGACTGGAAACTTTATGGTAGGACCGACAAGTTTTATGTCAAACGATTTGAAGAAGAGACCAACCTGCGCTGCCAGATCATGATCGACCACAGCGGATCCATGCGATTTCCGACAGAGAACCAAGGCGACTTAGAACATCCAAACAAACTGACATTTTCAATCTACGCCGCGGCAATACTTGTAGAAATCCTTTCCCGACAACGCGACGCGTACGGATTGACCTTATTTGGAGAGCAGATTGACCTGCAGACCGACACCCACAGCAACTTTGCCCATAAGCAACGCATCATGCAACTGCTTGACGCTGAACTCAACAACAAGTCGTTCGATTCCGACAGACCTCATACCACCACAATAGCGGAAAGCCTGCATCGTACAGCCGAACGTCTGCACAAACGATCGCTGGTAGTTGTTTTCACCGATGCGTTTGTGGGAAAAGAGGAGCAGGACCGATTGATGGACGCCCTCCGGCATCTGAAACATTGCAAGCACGAAGTCATACTCTTTCACACATACGAAACACCCCATGAGATAGATTTCAACTATGACAACAAACCCACAGAATTCATCGACTTGGAGAGCGGAGAGCGACTGAAAGTCATGCCCAATGAGATCAACGGCAACTATCAGGAAGAAATGCTTAGGCAGATTGAGACACTGCGAAACAATGCCATTCAGTACCATATAGATTACGAGCCTGTAAATATCGAGAAAGGATTTGAAAGCATCATGAGGCCATTTCTCGCAAAGCGAGCCAAACACGCATGAGAGACACAAGGAACACCCGGCAGAAGCCTTCACAAAAAGTCTTTTGACAAAAAACAAAGATCATCGCAACAATCCACCAATTATTCAAAAAAAAATACTATCTTTGCAGATTGAAAACATATAGGCAATAAAAAAAACTATTTATTATGAAAAAATATACAATGGTAATCAACCCTGGTGCAACATCAACAAAAGCCTCCATTTTTGAAGGAGAGAACGAAGTTTTCACCGAGAACATTTCGCACCCCATTGAAGAAATCCAGAAATTCAAGGAAGTCGCAGACCAATTTGACTACCGCAAACAAGCCATCATGAACATGGTACATCAGCACGGCGTAAAGGATGACGAAATCGCCATCGTAATGGGTCGTGGCGGTTTAACTCGTCCTTGCGAAAGCGGTACATACAGAGTCAACGAGCTCATGCGTCAAGAGTGCATCGCCGGCATCCAAGGCAAGCACGCCTGCAACCTCGGAGCATTAATCAGCGATTCCATCGCAAAGGAAATCGGCCTTGAATGCGCCTACATTTCCGATCCTGGTATTGTTGACGAACGTCCCGCATACGCAAAAATCACCGGCCACCCTGAATTCGACCTCGACCCCACTCGCGAAGGCACCATCTGGCATTGCTTGAACCAGAAAATGACCGCCAAACTTTACGCTCGCGAACTTGGCAAGAAATACGAAGATCTGAACCTTATCATCTGCCACATGGGCGGAGGCGTTTCCTGTGGTATTCACGAACACGGAAAATGCGTAGAAGTCAACCGCGCACTCTGCGGCCTTGGCCCCTTCTCCCCCACCCGTTCTGGTTCCATTAACGCCAGCAAGTTGATTGAGGTTTGCTTCAGCGGCAAATACGACATGGCAAAAGTAAAGAAGATGGTAACCGCAGAAGGTGGTTTTGTAGCATACCTTGGCACCAACGACGCCTACGACGTTGAAAAACGAGCCATTGCCGGCGACGAAAAGTGCAAACTCTTGGTAGATGCATTCTGCTACCAGGTAGCATTGGAAATCAGCCGTCTCGCTGCCGTAGTCAAGGGCAAGGTTGACGCTATCATTCTCACTGGTGGCATCGCTTACAGCAAACCCTGGATGGCACAGATCACCGAGCAGGTTGACTGGATTGCCCCCGTAAAGGTTTACAAAGGCGAGAACGAAATGTTGGCACTTGCCATCTGCGGCAAGGAAATTCTCGATGGTGCACAACCTAAAGAATACGCATAATCACCAAAGTCTGCATAAGACAGCCTACAAGGTAACTCTATACACAATTGTGTACGGAGTTACCTTATCAAATTTAATCTAACAACCAAAAGCTTCACCCAATGAAGAAATTATTCGCAATGATTGTTGCAACAGTCGCCATGTTTAGCGCAATGGCACAAAACAAAGAAGACAAGCTCGTACTGAAAGACTATTTTGATTCCGCCTCATACGCCATTGGTCGCGACGTATTCTATGGCATGACTCAACAATGGGACAAGCAGAACCTTCCCATCAACAAGCAAATCGCATTTAGAGCCATGATGGATTGCCTGAATGGGAACGACACCTGGACCGACCAGATGGCCATGCCCTTGCTACAACGATTCCAACAAGCCTTCGAAGAGCGCGAACGTGGAGAGATACAGAAAAACATCGATGCCGGCGCAAAATACATGGAAGAAATTGCCAACAACAAATCCGTCTATTCCACCAAGTCAGGTCTGAAATACAAGATTGTACAGAAAGGCAACGGCAAGAAGCCCAGTCTTCACAAAGGCGAGCAAGGCAAGACTCCGGACAAGGTAAAAGTACACTACACCGGCAAGTTAATTGACGGAAAGATCTTTGACAGCAGCATTCAGAGAGGCAACCCCATCACATTCCAGTTAGACCAAGTCATTCCCGGTTGGACGGAAGGATTGCAGTTGATGGACGAAGGTTCCACCTACATCCTCTACATCCCTTACAACCTGGCTTACGGCGAGCATGCCACCGGCGACATTCCTGCAGGATCGACGCTAGTGTTCGAAGTACAGTTGCTTGAAATCAATCCCAAATAAACCACATTCGCAAAAGCCTGCATGTCGTTTGACACGCAAGCCGTTATTTCAAACCGACGAATGGACACCTTTGGTCACACATTCAGACTAACCACGTTCGGCGAGTCCCATGGACTCGCCGTTGGTGGTATTATTGATGGATGTCCCAGCGGCATTGTCATCGATATCGAACAAATCCGAAAAGACCTGCAACGGCGCAGCGGACCGCGCAACGAACCCGACGAGGTTATCTTCCTTTCCGGCATAGTCGAAGGAAAAACAATTGGCACCTCCATAGGTTTTATGGTGAAAAACACCGATGCCCGAAGCGAGGACTATAAACGGTTGCAACAACTTTTTCGGCCCGGCCATGCCGACTACACTTACGAACAGCGCTACGGTGCAAGAGACTGGCGTGGCGGAGGCAGAAGTTCGGCCCGAGAAACCGTGGCCCGCGTTGTTGCCGGATCCATTGCCAAGCAAATCCTCGCATACTCCAACATCAAGATTTCCGCAACCACAAAAGCCATTGACGATGTACCCGAAGGCGACACTATTGGTGGCATCGTAAATTGTACGATTACAGGAGTTAAAGCCGGAATTGGCAATCCAGTTTTCGGGAAACTCAATGCAATGTTGGCAGGAGCGATGATGAGTATTCCATCAGCCATAGGCTTCGAGATGGGCGCAGGATTTGGCGCAGCCAACATGAAAGGGTCGGAATACATCGACAATTGGAACGTTGATAATGCAGGCAAGCAAATTACCACAAAGACAAACCACTGTGGAGGCATACAAGGCGGCATCTCCAACGGAATGCCCATTGAGTTCCGAGTGGCATTCCACCCCGTAGTAACCTTGCAGCAAGGAATCGACTGCATTGACGCAGACGGCAATATCCACCACGTAAAGCCAGGAGGCCGCCACGACAACAGTCAAACCCAGAGAGCCGCCGTGATAGTAGAATCCATGGCAGCCATTGTGTTGGCGGACTATGTTGTTGATTCGTTGAACCATTGAATTGAGCAATCTATCATTTTTTAACATCGATATACAATGAAATTCAGATATCTTATTCTCACCATAGCCGTTTGCCTGCTCGCATCGTGCCACAAGGCAGACACCTTCACCATAGAAGGCAATGTACAAAACGCCAAGACCCTCTATCTTGAAGAGCTCACCCCCGAAGGTCCGCTATTCATTGATTCCATCAAAGTAGAATCCGACGGTCACTACAGCTACACCTACAAGATGCCCTACCCCACCTTTTACTATCTTCACGCTTCGGACCGCGATTTTGTGGTATTGCGTCCTCAATATGGCGAGAAGGTTATCGTGAATGCAGATGGGACAAATTTCCAAGGGACTTACAGCGTAGAAGGCTCACCTGAGAGCGAATTGCTGTGGGATTTTCAAGACATCACCAATGCGGGAATTGACATCGTAATGGATTTAGGGAAGACCGACCAAGAGAACCGCGCCACCCTTGGAGAGGGAACAGAAGCTTACAAAGCCGCCAAAGCCCAGACCGACTCCATTTTCTTTGCCACCTATATGTCGCAAAGAGACTACGCAGAACGTTTCATTCACGAACATTCAGGAAAACTCGCCTCGTTGATAGTACTTTACAAGCTTTTCATCGACGACCCCAACCTGCCTTTGGTGCGTTCCAAAGAAGATTTCTTCCTCTATGAAGAAGTGATGGAAGGATTAAGCAAAGAACTTCCCGACAACCCCCACACCATCAACTTCAAGCACAGCATAGACCGCATGCGACTGATCAACGAATCGGGAGCACAAATCATAGACATCGACTTGAACGAGAATGAGTAAGGTATATTTCATCACCGATGCACATCTCCGCGAAGGTTCCGAATCCCTAAAACGGGAACGCGAGCTCTGCACATTTTTGGAGCGGATCAAAGGAGACGCCACCCATCTGATACTCTTGGGTGACATTTTCGATTTCTGGTTCAGCTACAAAGAAGTCGTACCCAAAGGACACACCCGACTGCTGGGCAAACTGGCAGAACTGTCAGACGCAGGCATCCAGATTCATTTCTTCATAGGCAACCACGACATGTGGGTGTTCGACTATCTAAAAGAGGAAATCGGGCTTGAGATGCACTCCGAGCCACAATATATGGAGTTTGATGGCAAACGGTTCTACATCGGTCACGGAGACGGTTTGGGGCACATCGACAAGAAATACGACTTTTTGAAAAAAGTGTTCCGCAGCAAGTTCAACCAACAGTTGTTCCGTATATTGCCCTCAAGCCTAACATTCGGCATCGCCCATTGCTGGAGCGACCACAGTCGCACGACCCACGACCCCGACGACCTCCGATATTTAGGCGACGAACGCGAAGGGATAGTGATACACTGCAAGCAAGAAATGGAGAAGGGACATATTGACTATTGCGTATTTGGCCACCGACACACAGCCGTAAGACAAGAGATAAAGACCACCAGAGAGCAAAGCACCTACATCAATGTGGGGAATTGGATAGATGCGCGTAACTACGCAGTATTCGAAAACGGAGAGATGCAATTGGCGAATTTCTCGATATAGCACACTATGGGCAAATTTGACAAAAAAGGGTGGAAATCTTCCACCCTTTTCTTTTTACCTATCATTTTTATCGGAGCCAACTACGAGGATTCTGGCTCTGCTGACCTTGCCACAATTGGAAGCTGAATTCCGACGTACCGTCGGAGGCGATGTAAACGGTGCCTATAGACTGGCGCGTCTTGACCTTGGCTCCTTCGGAGACAGCCACACTACCAAGATTTGCATACACCGACATATAGTCGCCGTGGCGGATGATGATACCTTTGGTACCATTGGGACAGGTGAACACACGCGAAACAACACCTTCAAAGACAGCATATACGGCCACACCCGGCGACGTGATAAGGTCGATGCCATTATTCATGTTTTTGCCACCAGAGCTATGGTTGTAAGTACCATATTCGCGGGAAACTTTCGTGTAAGACACTGGCCAAGAGAGACGACCTTTGTTTTCGACGAAGTTGGCGGAAAGCGCCTCGTCGATATTCTCAGACTTGGAAGGAGTGGAAGCGGAAGCTGTTGACGAAGAGGAATTTGATGCTGCAGAAGAGGATTTCTTCTTGGCAGCGGCAGCCTTTGCAATTTCCTCGTTAATGATACGCTGAATCTGTTGCTGCAGTTGCTTTTTCTGGTTTTCCTTCTGGGTAAGCTGCTTGGAAAGTTGCTGTTCACGCTGCTTGGCCGACTTGTAGCTTTTCTGCTGCTGCTGTTGTTCTTTGGCCAGCTGTTTCTTGTTGTTATTCTCCTGTTGCAACAAGATAGACTTCTCGTCCTTCTGTCGCTGCAGGTCCAACTGAACAGACTCCAATTCCTGTTCCCTTTCCTTGATAAATTTAGCCTGATGCGCCCTGTAGCGAGAATATTCCTTGAAATACTTAATACGTAGATAAGCCTTGTTGTAGGCGTTGTTGTCCACCAAAAGAACCATCTTGTTCAAGTTGTCACGTTCACGATAAAGCACCTTAAGGATATGCGCGTATTCTACCTTCAGGCTGTCGATACGAGAGCGCATCACCACGATGCTGTCTTGCGCCTTGCCAATCTCAATGGAGAGGTGATTCATCTGGCCGTTGATATTGTTAATCAACTTAGTACGCTCCTTGATTTTCTTGTCCAAGATATCAAGTTGCTTGGTAGATTGATTCTTTTTCTTTTTGGCCTGAGAAAGCTCGTTGCTCAATTTTTTGATTTCCTGCTCAATCTT
>JAZLKZ010000128.1:0-50158 GCA_045597845.1 Bacteroidales bacterium
GTATTGGTCGGTAGAGGTAACCTTTGACGACACCCTTGCCACCCATTTCATCTTGGAACAGCTGGACCACGGGGAGGTGAACTGCATCCCAGCCGAACACAACCTCTTGATGGACTCCAGCTATGAGAATACCTTGAAGACGGAACATGAATGGCAGATGACCTACACCCTCACCGAGGAAGACTACAATCGCTGTAAAGGAGAATAAGGAACTTATTGAACTCTCTCCGTCGAATACCTACGAAAAAATGTATTTTTAAACGATATTACCATGAAGAGACTTGTCCTCATCGCCCTCGCAGCCTTGTCCTTTGCTGCCTGCGAAAAAGAAGAATGGACAGTCAATATTGAGTCTGGCACATTTGTCCTGTTAGACGAACCGTATGAACATCCTTATGCAGGCAGTACCATCCGTGCTATAATTTTTGTTGAAGAAAACGATGGTGTTGTATCTTACAACAGACCATACAATATAACAGGAAATGTTCCCCGATGGGCAAAAAGTGGAGACACTGTAACGGTGAATGCTGTACTTCAAGAAAAGTATCCTCGTAATCAAATAATTTTAACAGAAGCAAATAACGTCAGCCTATACGAAATAAAAAAGATCTCTAAAAAATAAACCATGAAAAGATTCATTTTATCCCTATTGGTCGTGGCAAACGTCATTGCACTCACGTCGTGCCACAAAGACAGCAACGACCTGATTCTCGGCTCTTGGGCCAACACCGAAGAGTCCTTCAATCCTGGGGGAACTATACCTGCAGGTACAATCCGCCTCAAATTCAGGGCCGATGACTCGGTAGAGGTGGCAGATCTCTGGGTGGACGTTATCGGGGTGAATGATTATATCATTTTTCCAGGCACGAAGCATTATTCCATCATGGGCGACACACTTGTGATAGACTTTTATGGTCGTTTTCAGATCAACTCGTTGAAACGCAACAACATGATATTGACTCCTATCAACCCGAATGGGTGGAGCGAAGTAATACTCTTTTTTGAAAGAGAGCAGTAAATTCTAAAAGCACATTCTGTCATCAATACCAGCCAGTTCATACGCGACATCGTCTCCCTTCAGCCCGCCATGCGTCGCATTGCCGAGCATCTCCTGCACGACCCCGAGCTGGCTGCAGATGCCGTGCAGGAGACCTTTGCCAAACTTTGGCACAAGCGGTGGAGGCTCTCGCTGATGAAGAATCCGCAAGGATTTGCTATCACCACGCTGAAGAACCAATGTGTCAGCATCACGCGGCACCAGAAGCACCTTGCCCCCTTGGAGGATTCGCCCCCTATGGAAGATGACCTCAACGAAACCCTTGCCAAAGAGCAGCAGCTGCAACAACTGGAAGAGGCCATCCTCACCCTGCCACCACTGCATCAGCAGATTATAAGGCTGCGATATGTAGAGCAACTGAGTACTAGAGAAGTGGCAGAGCGGCTGCAGATGAGCGAGACCAACGTGAACACCACCATGAGCCGTGCCAAGGAAAAACTCAGAGTCTTGCTGACAGACGCAGACAATCAAAACAAGAAACCCTCAACACCCAACCCACAATGAACCTAGAAGACCTCCTGCAACAATATGGCGAAGACCAGCGCCAGCAAGCCAAGGCTGCTGCCCGCATGCAGCAACTGTCTCGGCGTGCGGCATGGTGGCGTACGGGTGTGGCCTGTATGCTGGTGCTGGGAGCAGTTGGTATTGTGGCCTTACGCCATACCGCTGAGCCTCAACTCCAAGCTCCGCTGATAGCCGAAGCTGATTGCGTAAGGGTTGACAAAAGGGGCGAAATTGAGGATAAGATTGACGCCAGGGAGACCAGTAGGCATAGGGTTTCTGGCAGTTCCGAGTTCTCTAATGATTCTGAGGGTTCCTTTGTTGTCATGGCGGACCCAATAGCATTTGATACAGTTTCTTTGGCAGAGATATCTGCAGATATGGTTCCGACTGAAATCACGGCAACCCCAGCCGAAACGTCAGCCTTCACATTGTCCGACTTCTCGGATATCGAGCTATCCTATATAGACCATCCTGCCGAACTTTCCAAGAGCCGAGCGCAGAACCGAGCATGCTCAAGTTATGCCGAGGCGAAGGAAAGTCCTCAACTTACCGCAAGCCGAGCGCAGAACCGAGCTTGCCTACCTACCAGCAGCCACTCTCGATTCCGTTTCACTGCCAGCATCGGTGCCTCATATAGCGGCAGAACCAGCCCAGCTCGATCCGATACTGACGTTCCAGAGTATGGCCTGAATAGCATAGATGGAATGGCCGAAGGCTCCAGCCTGCACGTCACACCTCAATGGTCATTGATGGCTCGGGTTGGCATGAACTACACCATTGTACAGAACGAACGGCATCATCTAGATGTAGGCATCGGACTGGACGGCTATACGATGCAGAACGAGGTAAGGGAAACCACCATAACTTCAGGACTGAGTTTGGCTGGCGACGTACAAATTGACAATCGAACCTACAATGTTTCTGCGCAATGCCTGTATCTGGATCTGCCCCTTGTGTGGAACACCCACCACCATGGAGCTGATAAGATGGGATGGCAATACAGCCTCACCCCTGCCCGAGAACTCTTTACCTTCAACATGCCCGATGCCGTCTATATCAACCCATGGAAGCTGACACTGGGATTAGGCATCACCATACCCCGCTGCGCACTTAAATCGGTAAGCCTTACAGCTAACGTGCTCTCTACCTATAAGTATCACCAAATGCACGAATTAGGCATCATTCTCGGCTTTTGATACTGACCCTAACTCTTCACCCTCGTGGCCCAAGACGGCCACCGCCACACCGTAAGGCTCCTCAAGCAAAGCGAAGTCTTCGGGAGAAAAAACTAACCGAAATAATTACTTTCGCAGCATAATATTTCAATGATTAGTGTGTTAAATGTGTGTCAATACACAAAAAAGATGCTATAAAAATGATTTTTCAGCGAAATAAATATCTATCAACTTATAAAAAATAACATCATGAAAATCAATAAACTCATCGCTTTGCTGCTCCTCGTGTCTGCTGTAGCAACATTGTCTGGTTGCAAGAAAGACAACAACTCTATTATCATCGGCAAATGGACGAACACAGCCAATTCGGGTGAAATCACTATTGCCGGACTTCAATCTATACCTGCTGACTGCATCACGATGGAGTTCACGGCCAACGAAGTGCTGGTGGGCGACATCCGCGTCAACTGTCCCCCCAAAAAAGTGGGCTATACCCTCAGCGAGAAAGATGGCAAACAGATATTGCATTTTAATGAGACTGTATGCCTGCACGAAACAGATTTCATTGTGGAGAAATTAGACAAAGACCAGATGGTCCTGGCTTCCACTGTGGAGATGATAGATTGGTCCTTCCACTATGTCATGAAACGGAGCAAATAGAGCTCACCCGTTCCCAAGCCGCCTACCTCCTCACCCTCGTGACCCAAGACGGCCGCCGCCACACCGTAAGACTCTTCAAGCAAAGCGAAGTCTTCGGAAAATGATACCCGTTGGTAACACTTATAGCCAACAGCTGTAAGATTTCGCACCCTCATGCGTTATAATAATGCACGAACAATAAAAAGAAGCAAATAACGTCAACCTATACGAGATTAGAGAGATTTACCATGCTACGTTACTTTTATTGCATAATATTTCTTCCGGATCTTCCATTCGTAGAGAAGCCAAAGGATGAAATAACCGTTGGTGAAGATTTCGTAAATCCATGTCCAGGGTGCGGCGAGGTGGAGGAACCGCTTTACAATCCACAGCACGATGTTGATGCCGAAAAGGATGTCCCAACCTCGTTCGCGGTCGCGGAACTCGAGGCTTTTGGTCTCGTCGGGCAACAGTTGGATGGTGGTTGAGGAGGAGAAATAGGGAACGATGCTTTGGATGGTGATTTGATAGACTCCCGGTGGCATTTGGATGCTCACTTCGGGTTGTTGCATTACGCCGATACATTGTCCGCTCACCCAAATCTTGCGTGACAGACGGCTCATCATCTTGTTCATCTTGCAACATATCACCAGTTTCGACCTCATCCCTTCAGCCAAGTATATTTCGCCACGCTATAAAGTGGCACGAAAGGAATGATTATGGGAGTGCTTTTCACGTAGGCTTGGTAGTCCTCTCGCTCGCCGTAGTTGCGGTTTTGGCGCAGCTCCAACCTGCGGGCGCCGCCAAACATGATATAGACGATGCAGAAATAGCCTATCAAGGCGAAGATGAACTGCCATGCATGGTGATAGCAGCCTATTCCGCTGATGAAGCATCCTGTCCAGAAAAGGATTTCGCCTAAGTAGTTGGGACAGCGCACCAAGCGATAAAGACCCGTATCTACAAAACGGTTGGGGTCGCGTTTCTTTGCGGCGGATTTCTGGGCGTCTGCTGCCGATTCCAAAAGTATGCCCGATGCCATTACCACCAATCCTATCCAACCCCATGTATCGCTGAGGGCATTCTCCATACGGAAAGCGACGGGGCTTACCTCCATTACGTAAAGCAGCGCCACCGAAATCCAGATACTGAGACTTGCCCACACAGTGATGGGTTTTGAGGTTTTGGTGAGGTCCTTCATTTCTTTGCGATAGGAGGCGCTCTTTATCTCACGAAGCATTACGAATGTGCCTAATCGACACCCATAAGCTATCAGCAAAACGCCAAGCAAGACCGAAAGCAATGACAAATCATGACGGAAGAGGATGAGCATTGTGGCTCCGCAAGCGGCAACAGAATAGCCGTAGCCGATAGAGATGAAATAGACGAATTTTTTCCAGCCGATGCTGCTGAAAATCATGCAGACAATAAATAGGATAAGAAGGGTTTTCATTGTAAGGTTGGAAGATTTGAAGCTTTAAACCTTTCGGATTTTACTAAGGTAAAGGTTAAGGTTATTGATTACTGTTCCCTGGATTGAACGGACACTCCGAGCCTAAGCACTGGTTGTTGATCTCGCTGCGGCTGCATTTGATTACGGGTTTTTCCATCGCTACTCCCAAATGCTTCTTGGCGAAATCAATGGCGGCGAGGGTGGCTTGGTAGCTGTCGCGTTTGCAGCAGCGTGGACCGCCGGTCTTGCTGATTCGGTCGAGAGCCTCGGAGGTCATCTTGTTGGAAAGTCCCCAACTCTCCTTGGTCATAGGTGTCGCTTGCGTAACAATCGAGACAAACATTCCGGCACTGATGCCCGCTCCGCAGGCACCCCAGTTGCCGCACGCCCCTCCCGGCCCCTGCTTGCCGCGGCGCACCATCTCCAGTAGGGATTTGTGCAAATCCACCTCGCCGCCGGCATTTCTGTAGGCAGTCAGCAAGGCGCACCCCACCAAGACATGATGCTCGGGACCGTGCATGTGGCAGAAAGGCATACTCATCATCTTCTCCAAAATCTCGATGGGATTCTTTGACGTCTCTCTCATGCAAAGACTAACCACGGAATCCACGCCCGAGGAGTGACATGCGTCGCAGACATAATGACCATTGGCGCAACGCACGGTGCTGAACTCTCTTTTGTGGCAGAGTTCACATTCCATTGTGTCGCCCTCTTGCAGATACTCCAACGGCGCGCCACAGATAAGACATTCTTCGTTTTCCATGATTTTGGTTTCTTTTTCGCTTTCCGACTCCTGTGCGTTTTGGCAAGAAAAACACAGTGCTGTCGCAAAAAGCAAAGTGAATAATTTCGATTTATACAACATTATGATAAGGTTAAAGTTAAAGTCATGGTTTCATCTTCTTTTCACGCCTCTTTTTACTGTGGTTGCGGGATTTCCGGCTAGTACGACGCAAGACTCCTCATGCACACCATGCACCACGCTGCCCGCTCCCACAGTGGTGTTGGAGGCAAGGGTAGTGCCTTTGGTGAGGATGGCGTGGCAACCGATCCACACATTGTCGCCCAGATGGATGGGGCGGTCGTTGTTTTTGACGTTCCCTTCGGCATCTACCAAGTCGTGTTGGTCGGTGTCCATCATCGTACAACTCCATGAGGTTTGCACATCTTCTCCCGAAGCAATCTCTTTGTTGCAGATGATGAGGGATCTGGGTCCAAGATTGAACTGATTGCCGAGTCGGAGTGTCCCGTTTTCCGTAACCTCGATGCTACTCCCTGCACCTATAGCACACGCTCCCTGTACTATCATCGTGCCTCTTAGGTTGATTCGGGTGCGGTCGTATCGAAAATCGGTTCCTTGGTAGGTGTTGAAGCCAATTTTTACCAGTCCCACTTTAAGTTTCGTGGCTTGTAGATCCAGTTTCCCCGATACGTTTACCATCTTTGTGCGATGCGACACCAGCAATGGCAACTTGCAAGCTTGCCGCATGGGAAGCAGGCGGAAGTTGTACCAGATGCTTTTGGGTAGTGCCAGTACGTAGCGTACTGCATCAAGTCGTTTTTTGCGATGGCGTTCGTTCATTGTTAGTTGTTCGATACAGATTTTGCAAAGATAAGCTTTTTTTTTAATAGAATGGATGTGTGGGACGAAAAAAAGAGCCGTTTCGCGTGGCAAAACGGCTCTTTTATGGAACTGAGAGTCGTTACCACTCGCTGTCCAGCTGCTCTACCCAGATGAGGTTTTCCACGTTATAGCCGCGCTTTTTGGCACTGTTCAGCAGATATTCCATATCCTTGGGCTCCAACTGTGGCGTGCGACTCAAAATCCAGAGATAGTCCTCGTCCTTGCTGCCCACCAGTACGTAGCGGTAGTCTTCGGCAAGTTCCATCACGTTGTAGTCGCCGTAGAAGTTCATGAAGAACGCCACTTCCAACTCGCCAGGTCCGCCACCTGCCCTGCGGCGAGCCTTGCCGACGGATTCCTTGTATTTGCCTTTCAAGGAATTCTTGTAGCCGGCGTTCACTACCTTGATGGTGCCGTCGGGATTGATGGAATACTCCGCCGTGCATCCTACCAGTCCGCGCTCAAAGCGGTGGTCGAAGCGTGCCACCTCGTACCAGGTGCCAACGTAGCGTTTCAGATCGACGTTCTTGACGGCGGTTGTGTTAACTGATGAGGATGACTCGCATCCTGCCATTCCAAGGAATGGGACTGCACAAAGCAATCGTACAAAAAACTTTTTCATATTTGTTTGGTTTAGGGTTAGTAATTCGATGCAAAAGTATAACCATTCCCAAAACCTTGCAAATTGATTTTCTCTATGCAGAAATGGAAAAAATAGATTTAGGATTTAAGATGCTGTTTTCTAAACGCCACTGAGTCGCCCCAAGCGTCGTAGAGGATGCGGTGGTCGATGGCTTGCAGACTCTTCTCAAGTTCTTGTTGGTCGTTGATGGCATTGTCGCTCACCGATGGTTTGTCGGGATAGATGAGGTATTCTTTGCGGCAGTTTTCTGGCGAGAGATTGGGCATGATGACGTTGGCACCGGCGTTGATGGCCTTCTCGCGTCCTTGTGGATCGAGAGTCTGCACCGCCGTGGCTGCCACCATGTTGATTTCTGGCATCATGATACGCAACACAGCTATCATTTTCAATGTCAGTTGTACTCGTTCCTCTACCGAAGGTATCTCGTTGCGGTATTTCCACAAAGGGGTGTCGGGATGGGGAATGAAAGGTCCCATGCCCACCATGGCAACCTGTTTTTCTTGAAAGAAACGAAGATCCGAAGCGAGGTCGTCCAAAGTCTGGAAAGGAAGTCCAATCATGCAGCCCGTACCTGTCTGGTATCCAATCTTTATGAGATTTTCGATGCAAGCCACCCGCTTGTCGAAATCGTGGTCTTTTGGGTGAATCTTGTAGTAGAGTTCGGGATTGGAGGTCTCGATGCGCAACAGATAGCGGTGGGCGCCAGCGTCGAACCATTTTCGGTAGGTCTCTTCGGTCTGTTCGCCGCAGGAGAGCGTGATGCCCAGTTTACCGTCGGTTTGGCGTTTGATTTCCCGCACGAGATAGGTGATTTTATCTACGAAAGCGTGGTCGGCACGTTCGCCGCTCTGGATGGCGATGCTGCCGTAGTGGAGTTGCATGGCAAGTTGGGCGCAGTCAAACACCTCTTGGTCGCTCATGGTGTAGCGCGCCGCCGAAGCATTGGTGCACCGCAATCCGCAGTAAAGGCAGTTCTTGGCGCAGCAGCTGCTGTATTCTATTAGTCCACGCAGATGGACACAATTGTCAAGGGTCTGCAATTTGGTTTGCAGACCCTTGTTGAGTAAAGCTTGCGCCTCTTCGCCTTGGGAGGCGAGAAGGGATTTGATTTCGTCAACTGTCATGTTCATTTGTCAGTTCACAACTCACTTTTTCTTAGCTTGATTTGCAACACTCTGCATCTTGGCGGCAATCACCTCAGGGTCGCCCAGCATGTGGTCGTTCACCAACTGCATGTTCTCGTCAAACTCGAAAACATAAGGAACAGCGGTGGGAAGGTTGAATTTTATAATCTCCTCGTTGCTCATTCCTTTGAGTTCCTTTACGATGCCACGCAAACTGTTGCCGTGAGCCACCACGAGAATCTGGTCGTGATTCTCAAAGGCGGGAAGAATGGTGCCTCTGTAGTAAGGAAGCAGACGGGCGATGGTGTCTTTCAACGACTCGGTGAGAGGAATCTCATTGTCGGGAATCTCATCATAGCGGGCATCCATGCGTGGACTGCGCTCGTCGTGCATATCCAATGCGGGAGGCTGGGTGTCGAAACTGCGACGCCACAACAGCACTTGCTCGTCGCCATATTTTGCGGCGGTGTCGGCTTTGTTCAAGCCTTGTATGGCACCATAGCTCTTCTCGTTCAAACGCCAGCTCTTTTCCACAGGAAGATAGTCCATATTCATGGCGTCGAGAATCTCGTTGAGGGTCTTGACGGCACGTTTGAGATAAGAGGTGAAGCACAAGGAGGGCCGGTAGCCTTCAGCTTTGAGCAGTTTGCCCGATTCGTAGGCCTCTTTACGACCCGCCTCGGTCAAATCAACATCGGTCCAACCCGTAAAAAGATTGAGTTTATTCCATTCACTTTCGCCGTGGCGAACAAGGATAAGTTGTTTCATTTTTAGAAATATTAAGTTGTCAATTAGTTTTGGTGCCTTCTTTGAGTTTGCCTTTGTGGGAGAGTATTACCAAGAGGATGCCGGCGAGGATGAACGGAACGCTGAGCCATTGTCCCATGTCGAGGGTCATTCCTTTTTCGAAATCCACCTGCTCTTCTTTCACAAACTCGATGAGGAAACGCATACCGAAAAGGGTTACCAACCACCAGCCGAAGAGACGGCCGTTGTGCAGTTTGCCGTCTTTTTTGCGATAGACAAGGTAGCACACCGTGAAGATGATAAGGTAGGAAAGCGATTCGTAGAGTTGGGTGGGATGCTTGGGTACGGTCTCGCCGTTGCGTTCAAAGATAAATCCCCAAGGCAGCGAGGTCTCAAAGCCGTAGATTTCAGAATTGAATAAGTTGCCCAAACGGATGAAAGCGCCACCCAAAGCGACCACAATCACCAGTCGGTCGAGAATCCACCACACATTCATTTTGTATTTGCGGTAGAACAACCAGATGGCTACCAAGATGGCTATTGCGGCACCATGACTTGCAAGACCTTGGTAACCTGTAAATTGCCCTGTCTTCATGTTGAAAGGCAGGAAGATTTCCAACCAGTGTTCGCTTGTCAGGAAATAGTCGGGCTCGTAGAAGAGGCAATGCCCCAATCGTGCTCCAACCAATACAGCCACGAACATGTAGATAACCAGACTGTCAAGATATTTGGTCTCCACCTTCTCGCGCAGAAACATCTTGTTCATGATGTAGTACCCGAGGATGAATGCCAAGAGGAATCCCAAGGAGTACCAGCGCAGTCCGAAAGACCCGATGTTGAAGATTACGGGATCTACATTCCAATGGATAAAGAGTGGCAACATTTAAGTTAAGAATTAAGAGTTAAGAGTCCCCGACCCCTTAGTTACTAATCACAAATCACCAGTCACTATTTAGCGTAGTTGATGGCGCGGGTTTCGCGGATAACCGTAACCTTGATTTGGCCAGGATAGGTCATCTCGTTCTGAATCTGTTTGGATAGGTCGTAGGAGAGACGGGTGGCTTCGGCGTCGTTCACCTTGTCGGCGCCAACGATAACGCGGAGTTCGCGTCCAGCCTGAATGGCGTAGGTCTTCACTACTCCGGGATAGCTCATAGCCATCTGTTCCAGCTTGTTCAAACGGTTGATGTAAGCCTCGACAACCTCGCGACGTGCGCCAGGGCGAGCGCCGGAAATGGCGTCGCAAACTTGGATGATGGGCGAGATGAGGTTGTCCATCTCCATCTCGTCGTGGTGAGCGCCGATAGCGTTGCATACCATAGGATGCTCTTTGTATTTCTCAGCGAGTTTCATGCCCAGGATTGCATGTGGCAATTCGGGTTCAGTCTCAGGAACTTTTCCGATATCGTGGAGCAAGCCGGCACGCTTGGCGAGTTTGGGGTTCAATCCCAATTCGGAAGCCATTGTAGCGGCGAGGTTGGCAACTTCGCGAGAGTGCTGCAACAAGTTCTGACCGTAGGATGAACGATATTTCATACGGCCCACCATGCGCATCAATTCATGGTTCATGTTCAGAATGCCGAGGTCGATGCAAGTGCGCTTTCCGACTTCAATAATCTCTTGTTCAATCTGTTTGCGAGTCTTGGAAACCACCTCTTCGATACGGGCGGGGTGGATGCGTCCGTCGGTAACGAGTTTGTGGAGGGAGAGACGGGCTATTTCGCGGCGAACGGGATCGAAGCCTGAAATGATGATTGCGTCGGGCGAGTCGTCAACGATGATTTCTACGCCGGTGAGGGATTCGAGGGTGCGGATGTTGCGGCCTTCACGACCGATGATGCGACCCTTAACCTCTTCGTTTTCGAGGTTGAATACGCTAACGGTGTTCTCAATGGCATGCTCGGTTGCGGTACGCTGGATCGACTGGATGACAATCTTCTTGGCCTGTTCGTTGGCGGTGATTTTTGCCTCCTCTACAATGTCCATAATATTGTTGGAAGCTTCGGCGCGAGCCTCGTCTTCCATGGTCTCGATGAGTTGCTGCTTGGCTTCTTCGGCCGACATGCCGGCGATATGTTCAAGTTTCTCGACGCTTTCCTTGTAGATTTTCTCCACTTCGCCTTGGCGTTTGTTGAGTACTTCGATTTGGTTGTTGAGGTTTTCGCTCACGCTCTTGAGTTCGTTGCTCTTTTTCTGGAGCTCTTCTACTTTTTGTGCGAGAACCTGTTCGCGTTGTTTCAGTTTCTGCTCAACGGCTTGCAGTTTGTTGTTCTGTTCGTTGACTTGCTTGTCGTAATCGCTCTTCATTTGCAAGTATTTCTCCTTGGCTTGCAGAATCTTGTCCTTCTTGAGGATTTCGCCTTTTTCTTCAGCGTCCTTGAGCACCTGTTGGCTCTTGGAAAGAAGGCGGTTGCTTAATACGGTTTTAGTGAGATAGATGCCAGCACCTGCTCCCACAGCGATTCCGATGATAATCCATAATGCTATCATAGTGGTAATTAAGTGTTTTAAGCGGGAAAGCGTGGCAGGATGGGCACTTAGAAAAAGCTGTCTGCATCAAAGTCCTCCGGGAGTTAGGTAAACTCTGTCAAGAAAGGATTTGAGCGCCTGGTGTATCAATATCGCCGAATGTAAGACATTCTCAATCTACCCACCTTAGAGCAAACTCGGTTTGTAAATGGTGTTGAGTTTACAAACTGTTTTGGACATGATGCAGAAGCTATGATTCCGAAGTCTCTATGTTGGTCTGAGTAGCTTGGTCAAGCAGATTGTTGATGGTGGCAAGATGCTGAGTCAGCTGCGTATCTTTGTATTGAGCATTCTCCTGAATCTTGGTCAATTGTGTGATTTGAGTGAGAGCCACCATGGCCAACAAATCTTGATGATCCTTGTATGCATATAGTTTGCCGTAATTCTTGGCTTGCGAGTCAATGGCTTGTGCGGCCTTGCGAAGAAACGCCTCCTCTTCTCTCGAGATGTTGAGTTTGTATTTCCTGTCCAGAATTGTTACAGTTACGGGGATGGTTTCCATGCTGTTAATCCACTTTTGTCAATAATGCCAAGCTTTTGTCTATGCCTCGAATTATCTGGTTTATCTTCAGTTTAATTTCTGCAGAATCGCCCTTTTGCGTTAGCGCATTCCCTAATTTTAATATTTTGGTTTGTTCTTTAAGATTATTGATTAATATATTTTGATTGTCGCACGCCTTTTGAAGATCCTGCTTCTCAGTGCTGAGCCGTTCCACCTGCTGGCGTAGTTTCTCGTTGTCTTCAATCAACTTGCGCACTTTGTATTCTATGCCAGAAACTGTGGTTTCGAGGTCCAACATAATGAGGTAGGTTTGTACTTCAAAAAGCGTTGCAAAGTTACAAAAAAAAAGTCATTTTATGAAGTTTTTTACATAATATTATTCAAAATGGTCTCCTGAATTGTCATTTCTTCTGTCTTGTACATAGGGAAGGAAACTTGTCGCTTGTCATTTACGTTGATATAAAATGCTGTAATTCACTGCAAATTCTTTTCTTGCAGATTGTCGGATAAAAAATATTTGTGTGAATAAAAAAAATGTATTATTTTTGCAAATTGTAAATGAGAGGGTGAAGTGAGTACAGAAAAACAAGTAATGGGGTATTAGCTCACTTGGCTAGAGCGTTTGACTGGCAGTCAAAAGGTAATCGGTTCGATTCCGATATACTCCACGAGAGGGCCGCGGAAAAACGGCCTTTTTTAATTATGAACCTCAGGGGTATTAGCTCATTTGGTAGAGCGTTAGGTTCGCAATCTAAAGGTGACCGGTTCGAGCCCGGTATACTCCACGAAAATAATTAGGTTATGAGCTACGCAACGACTTTGAAAATTTATGAGTATCTGTCATATCTGATGATTGTGGCAGCTACTGTTGTCTATTTTGCCCTCAAGCCCAACAGCGCCTTGCTGACGATGGTCATCCTGGTCGTGGCTGTGTTCATGCGTCTGATGATGGAGCGCACGCGCAGAAAAGCCCTTGAAGAGGAGAACGATGAGCTGAAAAGCGACTTGCGCCGCCTTACCGCTTTGTTGGAGAAAAAGGAAAAAAACATTTAATCAGCCGTTTCCATTATAAAAGCACAGAAATAAATTAATCAATAATATTTTAATAGTATGGCTACTACTACCGACATTAAGAATGGTCTTTGTATTAATTTCAACAACGACATTTACACTATTGTAGAATTTTTGCATGTTAAACCTGGCAAAGGCGCCGCTTTCGTCCGTACCAAAATGCGCAGCGTGAAGACTGGCCGCATGCTCGAAAACACTTTCCCCAGTGGTGCCAAGATCGATATCGTTCGCGTAGAGCGTCGTCCTTACACTTACCTCTACAAAGAGGGTGACATGCACATGTTCATGCATTGCGAAACCTACGAGCAGATTGCTATCGAGGAATCCATCATCAACGCTCCTCAGTTCCTCAAGCCCGATCAGTATGTGGAAATCACCGTTCATGCCGACACCGAAACTCCGCTGTTGTGCGAACTTCCTCCTTTTGTTGAGACCGTTGTTACCTACACCGAACCTGGCGTAAAGGGCAACACCGCTACCAATGCCATGAAGGACGCTACCGTTGAACCTGGCGTTTCCATCCGCGTACCTCTCTTCATCGAGGAAGGTGAGCGTATCAAGGTTGATACCCGCACCTGCGAATATGCAGAAAGATTGAAATAAGAGAAGGGTTTCCTCTTTTCTTGAGTTTTTATTGCTATGAAACAATTTTCATCAATACGTAGAGGCGCTTTCGTGGCGTCTCTATTGTTATGCGGATGTTTGATGACTGCTTGTCATCACTCCCCCAAGCAGAATACTCCATCCACTGTGCAGACAGTTGATTATGCGCAGGTTGCCATTCCTGAGTTCAATTCGGATTCTGCTTTCCGATATGCCTCCGAACAACTGGACTTTGGTTTCCGAACGCCAGGCAGTGGCGCTCATGCCAAATGTGCCACTTATCTGAAAAACAAACTCTCGCAATGGTGCGACACCGTGGTGGTGCAGGAGTTCAACACCAAGCTCTGGAACGGCACCAACGTTACGGGCAAGAACATTATTGGCAGCTTGAATCCCGAAAAGGCGAAACGCATTTTGCTGGGTGCCCATTGGGACAGTCGTATGTGGGCCGACCACGACCCCGACGAGGCGAATCACAAGAAACCGCTGCCAGGTGCCAACGATGGCGCCAGTGGCATTGCGGTGCTCATGGAGATGGCACGCGCGATGTCGCAGATGCGTCCCGATGTGGGTGTCGATTTTATTTTCTTTGATATTGAGGATCAGGGTGTTCCGGAGTGGGCGGAGACCTACGAAGAGGACTCTTGGTGCAAGGGTTCCCAGTTTTGGAGCAAGCAGCCTCATGTGCCTTATTACCAAGCTGTATATGGCATTCTGCTCGACATGGTGGGAACGCAGTCGCCACGTTTTACCAAGGAGGAGTTTAGCCTTCAGTATGCCCCAGGCGTGACTGCCAAGTTGTGGAACGCCGCCCCCGCCATCGGCCTTGGCAATGTCTTTGTAGATCAAAAGAGCGACCCCATTCTCGACGACCACTTCTATGTCAATCGTTTGGCTAATATCCCAATGGTGGATATCGTGCAGAATACGCCGGGGTGCAGTTTCTATCCTTATTGGCACACCGTAAAGGACGACATCAACGCTATCGATGCCAATACTTTGAAGATTGTGGGCAATGTGGTGATGAAGGTCATCTATGGCGACTACGGCGGAGCGCAAAAATAGCAAGGTTATGACACATCACAGATTTCAAATCATCTTACTATGCATGGCATTTCTATGCCTTGCATCGGCTTGCAGGAAGGAGGAGTCTTGCAAATTGCGTCATGGCGAGGGCGGCATTATCGATATGAGTTTGCCTGAGTTTTACGACCTGAGTCATGTGGGTGGATATATGCGCATCAATCGTGGCTACCGTGGCATTTACATCTACCGGAATGCTCTTACCGAGTTTGTGGCGTGTGAGTGCGCTTGCCCTTCGGGCGACGATGGGGTGCTGTCTCCTGCCGACGAGTATGGCGGATTGGTGCTGCGGTGTCCGTCGTGTGGTGCCACTTTCAGCGTTTTGGATGGCATGCCTCTCGAAGGCAGTACTACCAGTTGTCCACTATACCAATATGACACGTATCTCGAAAACGGGATGTTGTCAGTGTATTGATTAGAAAATAGTATGGTTTCTTAATTGGCGGACAACTGCTTGAGGGTCAGCTCAAGTGCTTCGTTGTTGTCGGTGATGACCATGAGTTTGTCACCGACCATAAGATGTGTCTTGCCTGTGGGAACAAAGTAGTTTTCGCCACGTTTCACCATGATTGCCAATGTCTTTTCGGGCATACGCAAGTCCATGAGTTGATTGCCATGCGATAGAATTTGAGAGGTCATCTCTATCTCGCTGGTGGCGGATTTGATTTCTTCGGGGAAATCGATGTCGAAGTTCTCGATTTTGTTCTGCTTTGGCACTTCGTCTTCCACCTTTAGCCATCGCGCCATTAGGGGCAGAGTGGTTCCCTGTAAGACAAGCGAAACAAGCGTACAACAAAAGACGATATTGAAGATGGTGTCGGCATGAGGAACGTTTTCGGCACGGCAGAGAATCGCGAAAATAATGGGTACTGCACCGCGAAGTCCGCACCAAGAGACAAACACGCGGTCACGAAATCTATAGCGCTTAAAGGGAAGCAATGATATAAATACCGCCAAAGGTCTGCTTAATAGAATCATAACGGCGGAGATGATGAGACTGGGTAGGATAATATAGTGCCAATTGAGTTCGCTGGGATTGACCAATAGTCCAAGTGTGAGGAACATGACGAGTTGGCTTAGCCAGGAAATGCCGTCGAAGAAGTTTCGCGTGGAGCGTTTGTGCACGAATTTGGAGTTGCCGAAAATGAGGCCACCAATATAGACCGCAAGATAGCTGTTACCTTGCATATAATAGGTTACGGCAAAAATGAAGATGCAAGAAGAGAGTACGAGGATGGGATAAAGAGATTCATTCTCAATCTTGAGACGATTGATGAGCCATACCAGCGCTTTCCCAAGACAGTAGCCTGCTACGGCACCCACGATGAGTTGGATAAGAAGGTTCATCACCGCAGTGAGATATTGTGGCGAACCTCCTTGATTTGCAAGGCTTATGAGTGTGATGGTCAGCACGTATGCCATGGGATCGTTGCTGCCACTTTCAAGTTCGAGTGTGGGTTTGAGACTGTTTTTGAGATGCAGCCCTTTGCTGCGCAAGATAGAGAACACCGATGCAGAATCGGTGGACGAAATCGTGGCGGCAAGCAGGAGAGAACAAAGCAATCCAATATTCGTACCGATGGAGGTCTTGTCCATGATAATCCAGATGACAAATCCCGTCACGAATGCGGTGATGAACACTCCGATGGTGGCAAGCATGACACCTGGACCCACAATCGGTTTGACATCAGAAAACTTCGTGTCCATGCCACCTGAAAAAAGAATGATGCAGAGCGCAACGGTACCAATCACTTGCGCCACTCGGATGCTGTCGAATTGTATGCCAAAGCCATCAACACCGAAAACCATACCAACACCCAAAAAGAGCAACAATACAGGTACACCAAAACGACTACTTGCCTTGCTGACGATGATGCTGGCAAAGAATAGGATAGAGATGATGAGAAGCAGTAATTCTATTTGCATAGCGGAAGGTTTTTTTTTGATGATTCGATTTCGTTATGCGAAGCGGCACTGATAGGCGTCCGCCCCTTTCAAATATAACGATAAAGGACTGGAATTATTGTTTTTTGATGAGTTTACCCTACGACATGCAATACTAATAACGCTACTTGAAAAATCAATTTACAATTCACTATTCACAATTCACTAATTTTTCGTATATTTGTAAATTTATTTATAGTATATATGAAATTTGAAGATATTAAGGGTCAATATGTTTTGGCTAACCGATTGACGGAAATCATCGACTCGGGGAGGATTGGCCATGCGCAACTCTTTGAAGGAAAGAACGAAGATGGTGCGTTGGCCATGGCTTTGGCGTATGTCCAATACCTGAATTGCCAAAACAAAAAGCACTATCGCGAAGGCGAACATCATGGTTTGCGTGCCGACTCTTGCGGAGACTGCCCCAGTTGCAAGAAAATAGAGCAACTGATGCATACCGATCTCCATTTCGTCTTTCCCAATGCGGTGACGCCAAAAGTGAAAAGTTCCTCGGTATCTTCGGATGACTTTCAGGAGGAATTCCGCGATTTTGTGCTCTCTACCAAAGCAAAAGGCTCGATGGGCGACTGGTTCAGGCATTTGGGTATCGAGAACAAGCAAGGCATGATCCGCGAGCGCGATGCCGACAGTCTTACCAAGAAACTCGCACTTTGTTCCTATGAGGGTGGTTACAAGATTGTATTGATGTGGATGGCAGAACTGATGAACAGTACTGCAGCCAACAAATTGCTTAAAATCCTTGAAGAACCGTTGGACAAGACTTTGCTGCTCTTGGTGTCGGAACGTTCGGAAGGAATGCTGGCCACGATTCTTTCGAGAGTGCAACGTGTTGTCGTCAAACCAGAAACTGACGACAGTGCGCAAAGCTTGTCGTTAAAGGCCCAAGTGTGCACGGCCGAAGAACGTCAGTTGTTTGTGGATTGGCTTCGCATGCTCTTCAAGTTGAAGATGACAAGCTTGTCGGAACATGTTGACAAACTGAGCACTATGGGTCGCGAACGGCAAAAGATATTTCTTGGATATGCTTTGGAAGTGATGCGTGGCTGCTTTCTGAACAGTGCGGCTGGTTTGCCCGTGAAATTGGAGTCTGGCGACGAGAAATTCGATGCCGCTTTTCCCCGCATGATTGGAGCGGGCAACATCGAGATGATTGAGCAATCGCTCGAAGAGGCGATGTATGCCATTGAGCGCAACGCCAACCCCAAAATCACTTTTATGAAGTTGTCGTTTAACATGAGTAGAGGACTGAAAAAAGCATGAAGTTTTTTAATTAGCAATTAGTAATTAATAAAATATGAGCGAAGATATTAATAAAATTGTGGATGAATTGTTGGATTCGAGTAGTGAACAACACGAGGAGACTAACGAAGAAATCGTTTCCAACGAAACGGTGAGCACTGAAATAGAGGATGACGATGTGGCCACAGCTGAAGAAATGGCCGCAGAGGCGCGTCGTTCGGCCGAGAAACGCGCCCACAAGAAGGAGCAAACGGTTGAGAAAGAGGATGCTATGTTTGTGAATTCCAACGACCAAATAGATCCTTATCTTGAACCCGATCCCGAAATACCTTGGGTGCGCTACAACGAGCCGGAGTTTCTTTCCCGTGGCTGCAACCATTGCCCAGAGTCGTATGTGGCAGTGAAAAACAGCGAGTTGTGCAGTTGTAGCAAAGTTACTTCTTGCGATTGGATGCGTGGAATCCATACTCCTGGCGAATGTCTGTTTGATTTTGTGGAGGTCCGCTTCAAGAACAACCGCAAGGATTTTTATAGGCTTCCCGATGGTCTTTCTGTCATCGAGGGCGATGTTGTCGCTGTGGAAGGAATGCCTGGACATGACATTGGAATTGTGAGCCTTACCGGCGAAGCATGTCGCATTCAGATGCGCAAGAAAGGCGTTGATGTCAATTCCGAGAGCATCAAGAAACTTTTCCGCCGCGCCAAAGTTGTTGATATTGAACGTTGGACAGAATCCATTAAAGATGAAGCTGCCACGTTGCGCCGTACGCGTCAGATAGCCGAGGGATTGGGTTTGGTGATGAAGGTGAACGATGTAGAGTATCAGGGCGACCATTCGAAAGCCATTTTTTACTATACCGCCGACGAGCGTGTGGATTTCCGCAACTTGATCAAGGTCCTTGCCGAGGAATTCAAGGTAAGGGTGGAAATGAAGCAGATTGGCGTCCGTCAGGAAGCCGGCAAAGTGGGTGGCATAGGTACTTGTGGCCGAGAGCTTTGTTGCAGCACATGGCTTACCAATTTCAAGTCGGTGACAACCGGTGCCGCCAAGGTGCAGCAGATTCTCCCCAACCCGCAGAAACTGGCTGGTCAGTGTGGCAAGTTGAAATGCTGCCTGAATTTCGAGTATGACGTCTATGTGGATGCTCTCAAGCAGTTTCCTCCCGCCAACGTGGCCATTCGTTTCCAAAAAGGTCTTGCATTGTACAAAAAGACTGACGTTTTCCGTGGTATCATGTGGTATGCCTATGAAGGCGAAAACGACCTCTACGCCTTGCCCGCAGCCAAGGTAAAGGAAATCATTGAGATGAACCAACGTCAGGAATACCCTGAAAAGATGGAGGATTTCCAGGTCGAACTGATGTCAACTTCTGCTTTGCAGCAGGAGACTTCAACAAGCGAATTTGAGCAGGAGTTGCGTCGTATGGCCGACTCTGATCAGGGCGAGAAGAGCACCCGCAACGACCGTGGCGACCGCCATGAACGTGAGAACAGGGGCAACCGTCCCGACCGTGACGGCAACCATGGTCCACGCCACAATCGTGACAATGGAGAACGCCCCGAACGTAGAGAGAATGATGAACGCCGTGAAGGCGGCCGTAGGGACAATGGAGAACGTCGCAACAACGACCACCGCCGTCCCCGTCCCAGAAAACCAATGTCCAACGAGGGGAATGAACAATAAGTGGCAGATTCACATTTCGTACATCTTCGCTTTTGACTTAAAATATTTATCTTTCTCAAAATGTATCAACTGAAAAAAAATCACGTTTCACTGCTATTGTCTTGCGGCATTTTGCCGCTCCTCTTCCTTTTGTCGGCTTGCAATAGGGATGTCATCTTCAGCGATAGCCAGCATGTAGATGAAGATGGCTGGAACATGAATGAACAGCTATATTTCAATGTAAAAGTTGAGGACACCACCCAATTCTATGATTTTTGCATTGATGTGCGTAATGCCAATACTTTCGCTTATTCCAATCTTTTCCTTTTCATCAACACTACTTTCCCAGACGGGAGCATTGCCGCTGATACCTTGGAGTGTCCTTTGGCCGACTTGGAAGGCAAATGGTATGGGAAAAGTTCGGGGCATTACATCGATGGTCGCTATTTCTTGCGTCGCAATGTGCGTTTCCCGATGTGCGGAGATTATCGTTTTCAGGTTTTTCACGGTATGCGAGACACCAATTTGGTCGGTATCAGCGACATTTCGTTCATTATTTCAAATCACGACAATGGGATGCATGATAAATAGTGAATGGTAGAGGGTGATTTGCTCAATATAACTCATTTATTTCAAAAGATATGAGAAAAAAATCCAGAAAAAAAGAAGGACTTACTAAGACACAGATTCTTTGGCGCGTATTCATAGGATTTTGGGTGGTGCTGTTCCTTTATTTCACCATGCTTTCGCTTGGGTGGTTGGGTTTTATGCCTTCGTTCGAGGAATTGGAGAATCCCAAGAGCAACCAGGCTTCCGAGGTCATTTCCGACGATGGTGCCATTTTGGGCTTCATTGGTGTCGAGAATCGCTCTAATATTAGCTATGAGCAACTCTCTCCGAATTTGATCAACGCTTTGATAGCTACGGAAGATGCACGTTTCTACAAGCATTCAGGCATCGACGCCCGCAGTTTGGGGCGTGTCTTTTTCAAGACTCTTTTGGGTCGTCACGGCAGCAGCGGCGGCGGCAGCACCATTACCCAGCAGCTTGCCAAGAACCTCTTCCCGCGTGAGCACAAGAGTAAGTTGGGCATTGTACACTCTAAGTTCAAGGAGTGGGTTGTAGCTGTGAAACTGGAGCACAACTACTCCAAGCAGGAAATCATTGCCATGTATTTCAATACGGTGGATTTCGGCAGCAATGCCTTTGGTATCAAGACTGCGGCAAAAACCTTTTTCGACAAGTCGCCTTCCGACCTTACCGAATGTGAGGCCGCCATGCTTGTGGGCTTGCTCAAGGCCCCCACTACCTATAATCCCATTCGCAACTACGACAATGCGTTGCGTCGCCGCAATGTGGTGCTTGGTCAGATGAACCACTACGGCTACTTCTCCGGCGAGGATTATGAACGCCTCAAAGAGGAACCCATCGACGTATCGCACTATACTCCACAAAGCCACAACGACGGTCTGGCCACCTACCTGCGTGAATACATCCGTACCTACATGAAGGATTGGTGCAAGCACCATCGCAAATCGAACGGAGAGCATTACGATGTTCACAAGGACGGACTGCGCATCTATACAACAATCGATTCTCGTATGCAGGCGTATGCTGAGCAAGCTGTAAAGAAGCACCTCAGCGAGGAAATCCAGCCCGCCTTTTTCCGTGAGCTCAAAAAACGCAACGGTGATCCGTTTGATGGCGTTTCGGCCGAACAGAAGGAGCGTTTCCTTACCAACGCCATGAAGCAGAGCGACCGTTACCGCAACGGCAAGGACGATGGTCTTTCTGACCGTGAAATCCGCGAGCAATTCAAGCAACCTGTCGATATGAGGGTTTTTGCATGGAACAAAAAGGGGTATATCGATACCACGATGACTCCGTGGGATTCGTTGCTCTACTACAAGCGTTTCCTCAATGCCGGACTCATGTCGGTGGAGCCAGGAACGGGCTATGTAAAGGCATATGTAGGCGGCATCAATTTTCGCTATTTCAAATTCGACAACGTGCAGAGCCACCGTCAGGTGGGTTCTACTTTCAAGCCTTTCGTATATACTATGGCGCTTCAGGATTTGGATATGTATCCTTGCACAGAGGTGCCTAACGCTGAGGTTTGTTTCGAAACATGGAATGGTCCAAACTGGTGCCCTCATAATTCCAGTCATGAAAGGGAGAATGAAATGGTTACGCTCAAATGGGCTCTTGCACATTCGGTCAACTGGGTTTCTGCTTACTTGATGAAGCAAGGTTCTCCCGAGCAGGTCATCGCCATTGCCCGCAAGATGGGTGTGAAGAGCGACATCGACGCTGTTCCCGCCATTTGTGTGGGCACGCCCGAAATCACTGTCTATGAGATGGCTGGCGCCATGGCTACTTTCGCCAATCGTGGTGAATATGTAGAACCGATCTTCATCACCCGCATCGAGGACTCCAAAGGTACGGTTCTGGAACGCTTCACTCCCGAACGCCACGAAGCCCTCAACGAAAAGACCGCCTACATGATGCTTCATCTTATGAAAGGCGTAGTGCAGAGCGGTACGGGTACGCGACTCAACTACAAGTACCATCTCAGCGAATATTCAACTGCCATCGCTGGCAAGACGGGTACTACGCAGAACAACTCCGACTGCTGGTTCGTGGGAATCACGCCCAAACTCGCCACTGCCATCTGGACTGGCGGCGAATTGCGTTCCATCCATTTCCGCAACATGACCTACGGACAAGGTGCTAGCATGGCGTTGCCTATCTTTGGCTACTATATGCAAAGCATCTATAAGGATTCCAAACTTAAATTTCCGAGAGGCGATTTCGAGATGCCGAGCGTTCCGCTTGATGTCGAACTTGATTGTGCTCGTTTCCAAGAGGAAATCATGAACGAGAGCGATGAGCGTGAAACGTGGAACTTTTAATTGTGAACTGTGGCCGGTGATCTATGAACTGAGAATGTGCTATATTAATTATTGAATCTATAAATATTGTTAGCTTAAAACTGTAAACCTAAAACACTATCATGCTCAATCTCTTTGGACTCACACTCTCTCAACTTCAGGAACTCTGTCTGGAACAGGGGTTTCCGAAATTCACTGCTCGACAGCTCTGCGACTGGCTCTATGCCAAGGGTGTGAGCGAGATTGATACCATGACCAATCTCTCGCTCAAGGTACGTGCGCGTCTTAAGGAAATCGCCGCTGTCAATCGTCCCGCTCCTGTCAACTGCCAAGTCTCCAAAGATGGCACCAAGAAATATCTTTTCCCCTATCAACTCGATAATCCGAATCAACAAGTAAACAACGCAACGGTTCACTATTTCGAAACCGTTTTCATTCCCGAAGAGGACCGCGCTACGTTGTGCGTTTCTTGCCAGGTGGGTTGCAAGATGGGCTGTCGCTTCTGCGCAACGGGGGCTCAAGGGTTCCATGGGTGCCTTCCCGCCGGCGAGATTCTCAACCAGATTTTCTCCATTCCGGAATTTTCCAAACTCACCAATATCGTCTATATGGGTATGGGTGAGCCGATGGACAACTATGATGCTGTTATGCAAAGTATCGCAGTGCTTACCTCCGACTGGGGTCTTGGCTGGAGTCCGCACCGCATTACTGTCTCTTCGGTGGGAATCACGCCTATGGTCAAACGTTTCCTCGACGAGTCGGAGTGTCACCTTGCCATCAGTCTTCACAATCCTGTTCCAACAGAGCGTGCCGCCATCATGCCCATGCAGCGTGTTTATCCCATTGCCGAACTGGTTGCCTTGCTGCATCGCTACGACTGGTCTCATCAGCGTCGCCTCACCTTTGAATATACGATGATTCGGGGTGTGAACGATGACGAGCAGCATGCTGCCAAGTTGGTTCAGTTGCTCAAAGGGCTTAATTGTCGTGTCAATCTTATTCGTTACCACGATTCGGCTACAGACCCTCAGTTCCGTTCGTCTCAGCCGCTCACCATCCAGCGCTTCCAGTCAATCCTCAACAAACAAGGTATCACCTGCACCCTCCGTGCTTCACGAGGCGAAGACATTATGGCAGCTTGTGGTTTGCTGGCAGGGAAAGGTTTAAAAGGTTAATCATTTGTTAATTATAAATTGCTAATTACTAATTGAATATATGAATACTATCCAAGAAGCTATCGAAGATTTCCGTGAAGGAAAGTTTGTCATCGTTGTAGATGACGAAGACCGCGAAAATGAAGGCGACTTTATTATGGCTGCCGAAAAAATCACTCCTGAACACGTCAATTTCATGCTCAAGAACGGTCGAGGCGTACTTTGCGCCCCCATCACCGAAGACCGCTGCAAGGAACTCAACCTCGACATGCAGGTGCATGACAATACTTCGCTACTCGGAACTCCTTTCACTGTCACCGTCGACCTTCTCGGCAACGGTTGCACTACGGGTGTTTCGATGCACGACCGCGCCATGACCATCAATGCACTTGCCAATCCCGACACCAAAGCCTCCGACTTGGGTCGTCCAGGCCATATCAATCCTCTCCGTGCCCGCAACGGCGGCGTGCTGGTGCGTGCCGGCCATACCGAGGCGGCCGTAGATTTGGCGCGTCTGGCGGGTCTCCGTCCCTGTGGCGCTTTGATTGAAATCATCAACGACGACGGCACCATGGCACGTCTGCCACAACTGATGAAGGTCGCCGAGAAATACAACCTCAAAATCATCACCATCAAGGATCTTATCGCCTATCGCATTGCTCACGAGACACTTATCCGCAAGGAAGAAGAGGTCTTTCTGCCTACCCAGTGGGGCGACTTCCGCTTGATTGCCTACACACAGCTCGACAACAATTCCACCCACCTTGTGCTCAAGAAGGGCGAATGGAAGGATGATGAGCCTATTTTGGTGCGTGTCCATTCCAGTTGCGCTACGGGCGATATCTTTGGCTCTTGCAAGTGCGACTGTGGCGAGCAACTCCATACATCCATGCAGATGATCGACAAAGAAGGCAAAGGCGTCATCCTGTATATGAGTCAGGAAGGACGTGGCATCGGACTTGTCAATAAACTCCGTGCCTACCATCTCCAAGAGCAGGGGCTCGATACGGTGGATGCCAATCTCGCACTTGGTTTTAAGGCCGACGAACGCGACTATGGCATTGGCGCTCAGATTCTCCGTGACCTCGGTGTCCGCAACATGCGTCTGCTTACCAACAACCCCGTCAAGCGTACGGGTCTCGAAGGTTATGGTCTCAACATTACCGAGACAGTGCCCATCGTTGTAAAGCCCAATCAGTACAACGAGCGTTACCTCAAAACCAAGCAAGAGCGCATGGGTCACAAACTCAATTTTTAAGTTGTGAGTCGTAAACAGTAAATTCTGTGACTTGTAAATAAAGCGGAGGCGGCATATCATGCCGCCTCCGCTGCTGTTGGAGACTTGGAAAGAACGGTTTCAATTAATCGTGAACCTGGAAGGGTTGGAGATTGTCGCCATTTCTTCAATAAAAAAACAGGAGCTGTAGCCAGCCCCTGTTAATGTGTTGAATCGAAGGTTTTTCGATTCTGTTTGACAAGCAAAATGTCAATTGATCAATATTCGTCTTCTTGGAAGAAGAAGTCTTCTTTGGTGGGATAGTCGGGCCAGATGTCTTCGATGCTTTCGTAGGGGTCTCCTTCGTCTTCGATTTCCTGAAGATTCTCGATAACTTCCATTGGAGCTCCTGTGCGTTGCGCATAGTCGATCAACTCATCTTTTGTGGCGGGCCACGGAGCGTCCTCTAATTTTGATGCCAATTCAAGTGTCCAATACATAATACGTTTCTTTTATGTTTTATTAAATTAATTTTCAATACTATGTGGATGATTTCACATTTCTCTTTGAAGTGCAAAAGTACACCTTTTTCTTAAAAAAACAAGTTTTTGAGTGCTCTTTTTTCAAATGTCTGGATTTCAAGCAATCATAAATCTTGTGCAATAAAGGTTTGTCGTTTTGCGTTAATTGAATATGAAAAGGTTATCACTTATATTCTTGATGTTGACTTTTGTGCCGTTGGCACTTTTCGCTCAGCAATATAGTTCCTCAAATAGCAAAGCCATTAAATTGTTCGAAAAAGGACAAATATCGTTGTATCAGTCTAATAGCGCCGATGCCATCCATTGTTTTGAGAAGGCCATTGAGTTGGATTCCAATTTCATTGAGCCAAACATTATGTTGGCCGAATGGTATTTGGATACGCATCAACCCAATCTGGCTAAAAAGCATTACTACGCTGCTGTCGCGGTCAACCCGGCTTTCTTCCCGCAAGCATGGCTGGAACTGGGAAACCTTGAGTTGGAAGAAGGGAATTTCGAGAAAGCGAAAGAAAACTATCAGTATTTTTTGCAGTACGATAAGCGAGGTGACAATAGGGTCGATGCGCTTTTGGGAATGAAGACCGCCGATTTCAGAAAATATGCGTTGGCGCATCCTGTCTCGTTCAATCCCGTAAATCTTGGCTCCAATGTCAATTCCAAGGATGATGAATACTTGCCGGCGCTTACCGTCGATGGTGGAACGCTGGTTTTTACGCGCCGTTTCCCGCGCAAACCTACCACCACCGCCAATACCGCCGAGGAGGAGGATTTCTACACCTCGCAGCGTATCGCGGATGGCTGGAGCAAGGCAATGCGGATGTCGGAGCCGGTGAACAGCAACGACAACGAAGGGGCTCAGTGTGTGTCGCAGGATGGAAGGGTGATGTTCTTCACGGCTTGTGGACGCAGAGACGGTGGCGGAAGATGTGATATATATATGTGTACCAACAAGGGCGACAAGTGGTCGAGGCCGCGCAACTTGGGTCCGGATGTCAATTCCCCAGCATGGGAGTCGCAGCCGAGCTTTTCGATAGACGGCAAAACGCTCTATTTCTCCAGCGACCGCAAAGGCGGCTATGGTGGCAAGGATATTTGGAAGACAGTCTTCATTAACGGCCATTGGACAGCTCCCGAGAACTTGGGCCCTACAATCAACACCCCTGGCAATGAGTCGAGCCCGTATATCCACTACGACGACAAAACATTGTATTTCTCCAGCGACGGTCATGTGGGCATGGGCGGTTTGGATCTTTTTCTGAGTCATTGCACCGACACGGGTTGGGAAACGCCAACCAATTTGGGCTATCCCATCAATACCTCCGGCGACGAAAGTGGCCTGATTGTAGCCGCCGATGGCGCTACGGCCATTTACGCATCAGAACGTGAAGGCGGTTTCGGCGGACAGGATCTTTATGCTTTTGAATTGCCCGTGGAAATCCGCGCTGCGGCTACTTTCAATGTAAAAGGCAGCGTTTATGACAAAAAAACGTTGCAAAAGCTGAAAACCTCAATCCAAGTATTCGACGTTACCAGTGAAGATAGGGTGAAAGAGGTTGCCGTGGTTTCGTCCGATGCGGTTGATGGCAGCTATATGGTCAGCTTGCCCAACAGCGGCAGCTATGCTTTCCAGATTTCCGCCGACGGCTATCTTTTCTATTCCGAAAATTTCGACTTTGAGGTTAATGCAGAGCAAAGTAGTGATGCTCCCTCTTCGTTTTTGCGCGACATCGCCCTCACGCCCATAGAAATAGGCGAGAGTATTGTGCTTAACAATGTCTTTTTTGAATTTGGTACAAGCACGCTGTTGGAGGAATCTCGGGTAGATTTGGACAAAGTGTTGGATATTTTGCAAAAGAATCCCTCTCTTAAGGTGGAACTGGCGGGTCATACCGATAATATCGGCAAACCTGCCGACAACCAGCGTCTCTCGGAACAGCGTGCCAAGGCTGTGTTCGATTTCTTGGTGGAGAAGGGTATTCCTGCGAACCGACTTTCCTACAAAGGCTATGGTGATACGCGGCCCGTGGCGGATAATGACACGGAAGCGGGTAGGGCACAAAACCGTAGAACTACCTTTACCATTGTTTCAAAATAATCTGTAAACCAATCTATTAATATTTTATATATCATGAAAAAAATTGTTGTCTTGACAGGTGCCGGAATCAGTGCCGAAAGCGGCATCAGCACGTTCCGCGACAGTGATGGCTTGTGGGAGAATTATAACGTTGAAGACGTTGCCACGCATGAGGCATACCTCCGCAATCCCGAACTGGTGCTGAATTTCTACAACGAACGTCGCCGACAGCTTTTCGAGGCGAAGCCTAACGAAGGCCATCGCCAGTTGGTGCGTTTGGAGGAGTACTATGACGTGCAGATTGTCACGCAGAACATCGACAACCTCCACGAACAAGCGGGCTCCAGCAATGTGTTGCATCTGCATGGCGAACTCACCAAGGCGCGCAGCGATCGCGACGACAATTTGATTATCGAGATTGGCAACCGTGACATCCATCTTGGCGACAAGGCTCCCGATGGCGCACAGCTCCGCCCGCATATCGTTTGGTTTGGCGAGGCGGTGCCAAATATCGAACCGGCCTCTTTATTGTGCGAGGACGCGGACTTTTTTGTTGTAATTGGCACTTCGATGAATGTCTATCCCGCTGCGGGATTGATACATTATGTCCCTCGTCAATCCCCATGCTACCTCGTTGATCCAAAAGCTGTTGCGATTTCTCGTCCCATTACCGTCATTTAGGAAAAAGCCGGCACGGGCGTGAAAAAAGTGGTCGATGAATTGATAGAATTTGCCAAACGATAAAAATTGTGTATCTTTGCCGCTCAAATTAATGACTAATAAAAACTTTAAAGGTATGAAAAAAAGTATTATTCTTGTTCTTTTTATGGTTTGTGCTTTCATGATGAATGCGCAGAACTATTTTGATTTTGTACGCATGGGTTCGGTATATCACCACTGCGACACTATCGAGGCTGAATTAGGTTCGGGCGTTGGTTGTATGCTTTCCATGGGTGCTACCAATCTTACCGACCAAGACTTGGAAGTTGTTGCCAAGATCGAACCAATCGACGCTAACGGTATCGCTATATCGGGTATGTGCGCCGGTGGCCGTTGCATGGAAGGTGTGACCCAGTCCAATCCGTTTACTATTAACGCCGGCCAGACTGACAATGACGTCTATCCCGAATTTACTATCGATGCTAACTATCCTGGTGGTCAGTATGGTACGTTCAAAATGTCTATCACCAACACTGCCAATAGCAGCATTTCTTCCTATGTGATCTTGAAGGTTTACCGTACTATGGTAGGCATCGAGAACGTGGCTGGCAATGTCTCCATGAAGGCTTATCCCAATCCTGCAGCCAATAGCGTGCGCATCCAGTATGTCGTTGAGGAAAACATTTCCAATGCCAAGGTTGTGCTTTACGACATGAAAGGCAATTGCCTGAATGAGGTTTCCGTCAATGCTAATAGCGGTGACGTTACTTTGGATCTTTCCAACCTCGCTGCCGGTGTTTACATGTATGGTGTGATAGCCGATGAAATCCGCTGCCAGTTCCAGAAGTTGATGGTTCGCTAATTCTACCATTAATAACGAGAATCAAAGCGGGCGAAAGCCCGCTTTTTTTGTTTTTATTCAATTTGCCTTGTGACCATTTTAAGAAAAAAGATCCACAAGTCAACCAGCGTCTCTATTTATTGATTATTATTTCATTATTATATATAAATCAGCGTTTTAAGTGTGATGGTATTTCTGTTGTTAATATCTTGAATGCATCACGTCAAAAAGGATTTGTACTTTCGCAAAATCAAAATATATCACATTTTTTTATAAATATTTGTTATTTAGGCATCAACCCCTAAAACATAAATTTTATCATTATGCAGTCGGATTTGTTTTCGCTTTTTGAAGAAGTTCCACAAGAACCCGCCCCAAAGAAAACCTCTAAGCAAGGTAAGAAACAGAAACAGAATCCGGCTGACGCACGTCAGGTCGAAAATATTAATACAAAAGAAGATACATCAATAGCTAATGCCATGGATACACCCTCTCCTAAAGATTTGAAACAATACACTCCCGACGAGATTATGAAGTCCTCCATCGAATATTTCGGAGGTGACGAGTTGGCCGCTAATGTTTGGATGAACAAATATGCGCTGCGCGACGGTGATGCCATTTTTGAGCTCAACCCAGACATGATGCACCATCGTCTGGCTGCCGAGTTCGCTCGCATCGAGAACAAGTATCCCAACCCGCTCTCGGAGGAGGAAATCTATCAGCTATTGAAGGATTTCAAATATATTGTGCCTCAGGGTAGTCCTATGTCGGGCATTGGCAACAATTTCCAGGTGGTTTCGCTGAGCAACTGCTTCGTTATCGGCAACCCTGGCAACAGCGATTCCTATGGCGGCATCATGAAGGTTGACCAGGAACAGGTGCAGCTCATGAAGCGTAGAGGTGGCGTGGGTCACGACCTGAGCCATATTCGTCCCCAAGGCAGCCCTGTGAAGAACAGCGCATTGACCTCTACGGGTATCGTTCCTTTCATGGAGCGTTTCAGCAACACCACCCGCGAGGTGGCACAGGGCGGTCGCCGTGGCGCTTTGATGCTTTCTATCTCCATCAAGCATCCCGATGCCGAGAAATTCATCGATGCCAAGCTCGAGCAAGGCAAGATCACAGGCGCCAATGTCTCGGTGAAGATTACCGACGAATTCATGGACTGCGTCAAGACTGGAAAGCCTTTTGTTCAGCAATATCCTATCGACTCTCCCAATCCTATGGTGCGTAAGGAAATCGATGCCAAGGCTTTGTGGGACAAAATTATCGCTAACGCATGGGCTTCGGCAGAACCAGGCGTTCTGTTTTGGGACACCATCTTGCGTGAGAGCGTTCCCGATTGCTATGCCGATTTTGGCTACCGTACGGTAAGTACCAACCCTTGTGGCGAAATTCCATTGTGTCCCTACGACAGCTGCCGTCTCCAGGCCATCAACCTTTACAGCTATGTGGAAAATCCTTTCACCCCACAGGCAAAATTCAATTTCGACCTCTTCCGCTTGCATGTCACCAAAGGCCAGCGTTTGATGGACGACTTGATTGACCTTGAGTTGGAAAAGGTTGACAAGATTATCGCCAAGATTGATTCCGACCCCGAGGCGGAGGAAATTAAGAGCGTTGAGAAGAACTTGTGGCTGAACATCAAGATGAAATGTCTTGAAGGCCGTCGTACGGGTTTCGGCATCACCGCCGAAGGCGATATGCTCGCGGCTATGGGTTATCGCTATGGTACGGAAGATGCTACCAATTTCTCCGTCGAGGTGCACAAGGCTTTGGCTTGCGCTGCCTATGGCTCTTCGGTCATCATGGCCAAGGAGCGTGGCGCTTTCCCGTTGTATGACGCCAACCGCGAGAAACTCAATCCTTTCATCCAGCGTTTGGCAGAGGCCGATCCTAAGATGTACACCGAGATGGTTGCCAATGGTCGTCGCAACATCGCGTTGTTGACCATTGCTCCTACCGGCACCGTGAGCATCTGTACGCAGACCACTTCGGGTATCGAACCTGTATTCTTGGTCAACTACAAGCGTCGCAAGAAAATCAATCCCAACGACAAGGATTCTTCTACCCATAAGATTATCAAGGACGAAAGCGGCGATTATTTTGAGGAGTACAACGTGTTCCATCCCAAGTTCATCGATTGGCTGCGTGTCAACAACTATGATGTCGATGCAGTTATGCAGATGAAGGATGAGGAACTGAACAAGATTATCGAGGTCTCTCCTTATTGCAAAGCCACTTCGGCCGACATCGACTGGGTCAACAAGGTTAAGATGCAGGGCGACATCCAGAAATGGGTGGATCACTCTATCAGCGTCACCGTTAATATTCCTAAAGAGACAAGTAAAGAAATAGTAAGCACAATCTATCAGACTGCCTGGGAGGCAGGCTGCAAAGGATGCACCATCTACAGAGAAGGTTCTCGTAACGGCGTTCTCGTTTCTACCAAGGAGGCTAAATGTGACGAACATCACTTTGGAGAGACGAAAGCGCCCAAGCGTCCTAAGAAACTCGATGCGGAGATCATCCGCTTCAAGAACGAAAAAGAGGACTGGATTGCCGTTGTCGGCATGTATGAGGGTCGTCCCTACGAAATCTTTACGGGTAAGTCGGAGAACTTCGTGTTGCCCAAGTGGGTGGAAAAAGGCTGGGTGATCCGTGTCAAGGAAGCTGGCGACGAGCATGCCCGCTACGACTTCCAATTCCTCGACAAGGACGGCTACCATGTAACCATGGAAGGTCTCTCCCGTATGTTCAAGAAAGAGTACTGGAACTATGCAAAACTGATTTCCGGTATCTTGCGTCACGGTATGCCTATCCCCAATGTCGTTGAGTTGATTGGCAAGCTGACCTTCGACGTCGATGCCATCACCACCTGGTCCAACGGTGTCGCTCGTGCCTTGAAACGTTACATCAAGGACGGCACCGAAACTGGCGAGACTTGTCCCGACTGCGGTTCCAAGCTCATCTACACCGGTGGCTGCAAGAGCTGTCCCAACTGCGGCTGGAGCAAATGCAGTTAATCCCGAATCTTCTTTTTACTCTAAATATACTTTAATCGTGTGAAAAAGGCTCCGTGAGGAGCCTTTTTTTTAAAATAAGTTGGGACACTTCCCATCAAAATCAAGGTCAAGGTTAACGTCAAAGTCAAGGTTATTGTCCTATGTTATTTTTCAATTGGTACGATATTGAATCGAGGAAGGGAGTATCGTGTTTAGATTTCCTGCTTTGTCAGGAAGTCGGCCACGAACATGCACTCTATTCCGTTGATGTTGCCTGTTACGACTTTTTCGGTTATACACGTAAAAACTCATGCATTTTGTATATTTTTTTCGGTCATACCCGAGATGATACGTTTTATGAGTTTACTGACCGAAGATGTCAATCTGCTTCTGGAGGCGGACGATGTGTTTTTGGCCGTCCTATGTTATGAATTTCCATTACAAATGGAAACTTATTTCCATTGTCAATAGAAATTAATATTCCACTATCTTTCTAAACATGAACACAATCGAAGTCAAGAAATCTCATCTATTGTGTCGAGCATCGCTTTGAGGGCGGAGTAGTAATTGTCGTCGGAGCCTTGCAGGATGGTCTTCACGTTGAGATAGACCATAACCACCGAGGCGTGGCAGTTGTTGAATATACCGCGGGCGATGTGTGTCTCTTTCCGCCCCATGCCGATACTGTGCGTGGCAAACGAGAAGTGTGTCACAATCTCATTCTTTCGAGGTGTCGTTGTTCGCACTTCGGCGAGGTTGTGCTGGAGGGTCTCAACAAAATGCTTCACCAGTTCCTGGTGCTGCGGCTGCACATGGCTGCCCTCAAACTGGAATCCCTCGGTGCCCTTCGGCATTCCCCATTCTACAACCACGTCGGCACGGGTTGAGGCACCGCTGACCACGACGATGGCCAGCTGGTCGGGCTTGATCTGTCTTAGATCTGCCAAGTAATCTTGAAACATTTGAGGCAGGTGCTTCTCTTCAGATTCCATCTTCGAGGCATTCGGATCCGTCATCTTGACGTAGGCCTCGTGATGGGTTTGCCCCTTTTCTTCTGCCGTCCCAAAGAAACGTCGCTCCTGGGTTATCACATCCATCTGGGTATTGTCGGCAATGGTTTCCACAAAATGCGACACCCCGTGTTCGGTAGCGCCCCATATATTGAGGATGCAGAACTTCTGTCCCTCGCTACGACGACAAAACCCGTAGGAGGTATTCGTTTTGTATCGTTCCAGCACCTTGAGGTCGGCAAAGGACATTCCATAATCCGATTTCTTGGGACGGAAACGCAATGAAGTGTCGTAGTCCACATTTCGGGGGTGGTAACGCAGATTGTCGCTCTCGCGCACCGCCTCCACAATCTCTTCATCCGTAAGCAGGCATACCGCCTGCAAGGCATCGAACGACATATAGCGCGGCCCTGCCTTGCGTCCGTCGAGATAGGTTTTTGGCCCTGTGGAGGCATCAAACCGATTGTTGATGTCTTTGATACGACTGGCCAGCATTTCGTTTCTGCGTTTGTCCTCAATCACCTCTACGAAACCAGAACCAATCAAACCTGCCGGAACGGCGAAGATAGCTATGCCGAGGATGCCCACGATGACGGCGATAATGTTGCCCCATGGCGTCACCAACTCGAAGTCGGCCAGCTTGCCTGGGTCGCCAAGGTATTTGGCAAAAGCCCACACCAGCGAGCCCCAGCCGTTCTCAAAGCGGTCGGGTTGGGCGGCATGCTCGGCAAAATAGAGCAAAAACGACAGAATCACCGTCAGAATGGAGAGAAATGCCAGACTGATGCCCAATTCCTGTTTCTTCGACGATACCGCCTCGCCCAAGATGCGGAACGACTTCATATAGCGGAACACCCTGACAAGTCGCAGCACACGCAGCACCTTCAGTGCCAGATAGGGGATGGGAAAAATCAGCGCCAGATAAAACGAATAGGTCGAGATGAAGTCAACAAATCCGTAAAAGCTGAGGCAGTATTTCACTCGTCCTACGAATCCCTTGTACTTCGGGTCGAGCAAGTCGGCACACCATATACGCAGCGACACCTCGATAGTGAAGATTATCGTGGTCACCAGGTCCACCACATTCAGCAGATTGCCTATCCGGGCATTCACCCCATCAAATGTTGAGAGAAACACCTCCACGGTGCTCACGATGATGAGTGCGATGATAAACCAATCAACCATATTCTGCCACACATGCGTGCGCAGATTATCGTCAAAGACCAGGTTCAGTTTCTGCTTGAAAGAAAGTTCCTTTTGAGTTTTGTTGTCGTTCATAACTATATCGAGTTCATATCAAGTTACATCATTGCCGTTACTTCTATTGGTGGTCTATCTGACTGTTAATGACTTTTATTAGCGATGCTTCATTTCTATCTTGCTGGATAAAGGGACTACTGCAATGAAAGATTAAAGTAGTCCATAGAACCCCTAACAAGTCCATCTATGAATTCCTTATGTTTTGTATAATGACTATAGTCTTCAAGTTTGAGATTATACAATTTCCATCTTGCGTTATAAGTCAAATCCAGGCCTAAATCCTCTGCTTTTGTTAGAGAATCGTCATCTTCATTACCTTTATAAATGACATAGAGCCAATTTTTCTTAGGTTGGAACCGTAGGAAGTTTTTTGCCACTCCATCTTTTGCCATTCCGATATAGAACTTAGTATATTTCAGTTCATAGCCCGATATAAAGTCTTTTTTCATACTTTCAAAAATCTTATCGACCTCTCCAAGCATTTTGGAAGAACTTCTGTTTTCCCAGTATTTACGATCTGTTATTTCAGGTTGTTCTTCTTCATCAGAAGCATAATTGAGTCTATCAAGAACTTTTGTGAAAACAAGCGAAATGTCATCTCCTTGCTTAAATGCCGACATCTGTATGGCTATCAGAGGAATGGAACCATTAAACAAAGATATCACATTCATAAATCTTCCCGTTATCTCTTCTGCAACGATTACAGCACAATGGTCATATTGAGGATATCGTTTGCGTTCAGAATCCCAATATTCAATGGTGCGAATAATATGACTTGGATCAGTAGCCCCAAGCTGCACTTCTACTTCGTAACGAGTATTGTCATCATCTCCCAAATATAAATCTATTCTACCACCTTGAGGTTGTATTTTTTCCCTCAGGATTGGAGATAATTTACCGAGTCCGAGGACCGAAGGATCGTTAAAGATAAAACTTTGAATGCAATCCTCATTTATCTCTGGATGATTCTTAAGCGATATTCTTTCGCTTTTTACTAACTTTGCCATAGGGTATTAAATGAATAATTGTAATATCCCGAGTGCTACGGTAATTGCCATTGCAAAAAATGCAATTTTGAACGGACAGCGAATAGTCGCATCGGGATAATGCCATAAATAGGGAAACCATGATGTTTTCTGTACTTTGACATCATCACCTATTTTGCCTACGTATTTGATTGATCGGTATCCGAGTGCCACATAGTTAGTCTCTCCATCAATAGATATACCTACATATTTTCGGTATATCGGTTTGCATTTTGTCTTAGTAATTTTGACCAAACCTTCCAGTTGATAATCTGGGATACCATTCATGGGTCCAAATAAATCTTCAAAAGACGATGTTGACAAGATTGCATATTTTTCATAGTTTTCAGGATGTCTGTCAACGAAAGCTTTAGGCATCTGAATAATGTTTCTGTGTATTGTTCCCATTTTATATATTATTTAAAAGCTAGGTAAATCAATCCAAGTACTATTATTTTTCTTAGCACGATCAATCCTGTCAAAAACTATTCCTATATAACGACTGCTTATGACGTCAGCATATTTCATGGCCAGTTTTTTGGCAGCAACATAACTTCCGGCACGTACTAGAACTTCCAATTGGTATTTGAGCAACCGACGTGTCTTTGATTCATGTCCCGACATAGTTGAGTATTTGATGGCTTCATCTATCTTTCCATTTTTCTCAGCGTATTCAGACATATCATAAAACATATGTTCGCGGTCATCTTCCCCAAATGTTGCCAGATATTTTTTTAGATATGAAATCGCCTTTGAATAATCTCCCATATCTGCAAATTCCTCTGCTTTGTAACGCACGTCATCCGCTGATTCTGGCTCTTCTTCTTTCGGCTTTGCAACCTTTTCTACGATGGGCGCAGGCACTTCTTGCGCTTTTTGTTTCAAGATTTCTATTTGCGACTTTAGAGATTCGTTCAGCTGAGATTGGGTGCTGTATTGTTCCTTCAGTGAGGTCAGTTCTGTCCTTACTTTCTCAAGCTCTGTTTGCATCTGAGACAGTGCGGCATCCTTTTCTGCAATCTCGGCTTTCAACTTTAGTATTTCCTCGTTATTAGTCTTTGGTTCAGAACCGTTCTGCTGAATGGGATTATATGGCACAGACACATCTGAATTTTCTGTCGCTCCAGAACCAGTTTTCCCGTTTAACGAGGCGATGGTGACATCATCGGGCACCAGCTGTGTGTCGGCGGCATCGGCCACCTGTACGCTGATGCCGTATATCTCGAGCATCTTCTTCTCAAATCCGCCCACCTTCATATTTCCGCGCACGGAGAGATCTCCGCCTTTGGCATCACCAGTGCGGATTGAGGCCAGACGTGCATCGTCATCGGCCAATTCTTTGCCATTATATACTCTCAAAGAAGCCCCGAAGGCTTCCTTGAATTGTTTCTTTAAGTTTTTGACCGACATGCGGCCGTTGATATTAAGTTCTGCCATAGCAGTAAAAGTATTAAAAGTAATTGTTGATAGAAATTTACCAAACAAACGAATAATCCCCTTCCTCCTTAGATGAGGGGGAAGGGGATAGGATGGGCTTTTGTTAGATTACCTCGAATTCGGTGCGGCGGTTGATCTCGTTGTTGCCGGGTTCGAGAGGTTCGCTGCTGCCTTTGCCTTCGTACTGCAGACGGCTTTCATCGACGCCTTGGCTGATGAGGAAGTCCACAGCTGCTTTGGCACGTGCTTCGGAGAGTTTCTGGTTGAAGTTGGCATCACCCTCTTCGGAAGTATGACCCACGATGCGGAGTTTCAACTCGGGGTTTCTGTCCATCAGTTTCTGCAAGTCGTGCAGCACAAACTTGGCATCATCATTCAGGTCGGACTTGTTCTGCTCGAACTGGGCGGCATTGAAATTCTTCTCAATTTCTTCAAGTTGCTGCACATACACGGTGTCCACCTGCGTAACAGTGACGGTATCGGTGACTACCACCTGCTCAGGCTCTTTGTTGCAGCCTTTGGCAAGAAGCAGGATAAGCACCACGACAAGTGCGGCTATCAGCAGCCACACCCACCAAGGGATATGCTTCTTCTCTACCTCTTTTATTACTTCCTTCTCAATGATGACAGGCTTCCAGTTGTTGAGGTATTCGAGTTCGAAACCGCCCTTTTGTCCGCGGGCGCCTTGGTCGAATTCCGACACATAGATATCGTTCTGTTTGGCCCATTCCACCAAAGTTGAGAACTTATCCGACGGCCACATCTGATAGACTGCCACTTTGCTGCCATTCTTCATGTTCAGCATCAGTGTGAAATTATCGTCCTCGTAGAAATAGTTCGATTTAAGACTCTTCTCTGGGTCTTCGTTGGCGGCATGGGTCTTGAGGTTTGCCACAAACTCGGTGCGTCCCTGCTCGTCGAGGAACATCTTAAATTTGCCTAATCCCAGTTTGTCGGAAGGGAAAGCCTCGTTCAAGTCTGCAACTGTAGCATCTGGATGTATTAACAAATAAGCATTAGCGATTCCCAATGCTGTGCGGCTTTGATTCTTGCCCTTCACCAGCACCTTGGCCGATGCGGGATAATTTTTGGTTGCTATGTCTGACATGTTTTTCGTTATTTATGTATTAATAATCAGTATTGTTTAAGCTTTGTAATTGATGAATATTGAAGGATTATCTCCTTTTCTTGGCTGCTTTTTCGCGTTCACGTTCACGGGCAAGTTCTTCGCGTGCACGCTCAATTTCGCCTTTGAGACGTTCAATGGCACGGTCGTGGCTGGCGGCATGGTCTATCTTGCTTTTGCGATAACTTGCCTTTGCGCTTGTACTGTTAGATCCCTTGATGAGATCGGCATAACGTTCGTTGTCTCTTTTCTTTTCTTCGCGCTCGCGAGCCACGTCGGCACGGAGGTCGATAAGTCTTTTTCTGTAGTATTCAACGCTCATAATAGTGATTTTTTTTGGATTAATATAGAACCTGGCAGGGAGTCTCCTCGCCTGCCAGATTGATTTTTTGCTACAATTACTTGCCAGCAGCAGTAAGGGTAATGCTGTTGTCAGCCAAAGCGGAGTCGTCGGCATTTGCCACCTGGACCTTGATGCCGTAGAGTTCCTTCACCTTGTTTTCGAAATTGCCAACCTGCATGTTGCCTTTCACTGCCAGTTCGCCGCCTTTGGCGTCTTTGGCACGGATTGAAGCGAGGGTTGCATCGTCATCGGCGAATTTTACTCCGTTGTACACGCGCAGAGTGCTGCCGAAAGCCTCTTTGAATTGAGTGCGAAGGGTCTTCACCTTCATGTTGCCGGTCATTTTAATTTCTGCCATAATAATTGAATTTTAAGTTAATAATAAGGTTTATTGAATGATTTTACTTTTACATATTTTTTCGATTTTCTCTTCCCAAACCTTGGTGTAGTCATTTGTTTCAGCCTAATTGTTTGTCAACAATTTGTCGTTGAAACTTCTTAGTAGGCAAGGGTTAGTCTTCGAAGGAAAGTTCGAGTTCGGGTTCGCTTCTCACTAAGTCTGCAAGCAGCATCACCGCCATTGAGTCCTCGATGCCAAGAACCTCGGCGATGAAAAGAAGGTTGTCCACTTCCGAGCACGACAGTTTGTTGTCTGTAATGAGGATTTGCATTGCGGCTTCGAAGATGATTCCTATCTCTTCATCATCGACGTCGTTGGCAGCGTTGCGGAGGGATTCACATACATCGTCTTCGTCTAACTTCTGTATCTTTGCTAACTGTTGTTCAACGGAGTCTTGAAATTGGACTAAGTCGAGTTCGAGGGATTCTGCAACCTCTTCCACAGCAATTTTTTCGGCCTCGTCGTACACTCCGTCGGCCCAAATGGAAGCAGCGGTAAAAGCCGCTATTGTATCTATGCTTGTTTTCATAATTATTTGAATAATCTTTTAATGCGGTTTTTCAAACTGTTTTTTTCTTTGCGTGCTTTTGCCATGCGAGCGCATATCTCTTTGCCCTCTTTGGTACGCTTGTCCACCGTACCATCGGCTTTCTTTTTTACTGTCGTTGTCATAGCGATGTGATTATATGGTTATTTCTTTGCTCTTAGTTTTCTTGCTTTGGCGGCGGCACGGCGTGCCTTGGCCATGCGTGCACAGATAGCCTTCCCTTCTTTGGTACGCTTGTCAATGGTTCCATCGGCTTTTTTCTTTACGTCCATAGCTGTAAATTTTATTGTTATGGAGTTCACCTACTTAGTTTCTCACTCACAAAGGGGTTAGAACTCCTTTGTCCCTCTTTGCGAGTGTACTCATGCCTCTTGTGATAGGTAATAATGATGCACCTTTCACAGCATCCCGAGTATTCACTACTGATGTCTTATTTGGAAAGCGTCTTCTTGTGTGCCTTTAATCTCTTGATTTCTTTTTTTATGCCTTCATCCGATCTTACTCCAACAATTTTGCCCAAACTAAAACCAACTAATTGTTTTTCTAATTCGCCAATCCTTACATCACATTCGTGTTTTGTGGAAGGAAGACCCAATACGCCATTTGTCAAACCGCTTAATAGACTCATAATGATAATGTTTTTGTGTTGCCCCTACTCTTTATAGGATTTTCGAGAATCTCCTTTTTGTATCGGTGTTTCTTGTTTTGAGTTAGTGATTATGCGAAAATAATTCCTTTTCCTTTCTTTGTGGCATTGTACTCGAGAAGAATCTGCTTGATTTTCCGGACGTCCTTCTTTGCCAAACAGTAGGCTTTGGCAGTGCCTCCTGTGATGCGGATTTCGATGTCGGCACCGATAAGATGCTCGTCGATAATAATGCGGCGGATATAGCGAAAAGAATAGACCTCCTCATCCACTCCGACAAGGATCAGGTTGCGCTTACGGATGGTGATGGTTTCTTCATCCGTGTCCACAATCACGTGCCAGGGGGTGGCCGCGTTGATTATTTTCCCATTGGCCGCCATGGCGGCTTCTATAGAGGTGGCTTCAAACCGCATATTCGATTACTTTTATTATATACTATTTATGCAAAATCATTATGTTGCAATTGGTGTGAGACCTAAAGAGATATAATAAGATATTGTTATATGCAAAGATAACCATTAATTCTATTACATCTTTGGTCCATTTTAGGTCCATTTTACAAGTTGCTAATTTTCAATAGACCATAATTCCAAGGTGGCGGTTTGCCAGCCTTGGACTGAATATGCGTCAAACTTGTTGTCGTAAGATGCTATCAAAATGTTCGTTTCCTTCGCTATTTTTCCTTACCCTTTCTGCCTTGAGTTCTCAGTATGACGTTCTAAACACATATAAAGAAAGCATAGAACTCTGTTGCTAAGTCCTACTAAAAACTCGGCATCGCCAAACGCCGTAACCTGAATAGAACGAAAGAAACTTTAGTCCTATGCTATTCAATATGTAAACGCTTGGCTGCGAGAACATACAAAACAACAAAAAGGCATCAGTATCTTGTCCGCAGGTTTTAGAAAATTGGCGATTTCTGTTTTTCGGACTTACAAATGCTTTCACATCAGGGAACTACATACCTTTCGTAGTTTCCACCATGTAAATATACGCATTTTTTTTGATACGGATGCCTAAAGGGTAAAAATATCTTTCTTACATATATCACCAGTTTATTATCAAATTGTTTATCAAATAAAAAGGTGTTAATGTATAGACAACGACATATCTCATAAAGTGATATGAGTTCACAAAATCACAATATGTCAGTTGTTCACTGTCATAAAAATCCGATTAAGTGGTGCGTACGTCCCAGTTAAGGTACTCTGATCACTGTTCACCGCATCATCGGCTGTGGGTTGAGGCGTGCGTAGATGCTGTCGGCGCGATAGGCTTCCAACGATTGGGCTGGCACGAGGAAGAGGAATGACCTATTGGGTTTCTCGTCGGCGATTTCTTGGAAGGGGTCATCAACGTGAAAAGGTGGGACTTCTGCACGGAAGATAAGGGTATCGATTACTTTGAGATCATAGAATGCTTTGGAGTCAATATGTTTCACGGCAGGACCGACCTCGAGATAGTGGCAGTTGTAGAGCACAGCCAACGACATACATTCCAACGTCTCCAGGCTGTCGGGCAAGATGAGTCGTTCGATGCCCGATCCAAAAAGTGCCGATTGGTCAAGAAAACGCAACGATTTGGGCAGGTGTAACGTACGCAAGTTATAGGTCTCGGCAAAACTGCCAAATCCGATGTGGTCAATGCCTTCTGCCACAGATATTTCCCGCAATTCGTGCACATTGTTCAACAAATCGGGACACATCTCTTCTACTGTGGATTCAAAGATGGCTGTGTGAAGATGGGTGCATTGGTGAAAACGGCTTTCGCCACTCTTGCATTCGGCTGATTTCAGGCGAGCTGAACGTACCACAAGCGTGGTGATTTTGTCGCAAAAACTGAAAACCATTTCTCCAATCGAATCAAGACCGACGGGGAGGGTGATGGTGTCGGCGAGATTCGGACAATGGTAAAAAGCCTCATTGTCAATCAATCGTAGGTTTTCTGGGAAGACCACATGGGTAAGGCTGTCGCTATGGGCAAAGGCCTCGGGGGCAATTTGGGTGAGGGGGAATTTAAGGCCGGAATAACGAATGGTTTCGGGCAGCACCAATCTGCCTGAGACTTTCTCGGCACCTATCACCACGGCTTTGGAATCTTCGATTTTGCAGCGTAGCACGATGTCGGAGTTGACGGGATAGGAAAACTCCTTCGAATCGAAGTGCCTTAGGGTGTGGATGGAAACGACTGCAAAAAGGATTAGTAGCAGAGGGGCGACATATCCAATCCAGCGACGAAAACCAAACATGGAGGCAAGAACCGCTTCGGCATTGGGATAGCGGGCGTCGCGGTTGCGGAGGCAGCAACGATGTTTGACAGCGCGATAGCGACGGGGGAAAACTTGCTGTAGCACGCGCCCGAAGTTGTAGATGTCGGAGCGGCAGTCAAGTGGAGATCCCTCAATCTGTTCGGGTGAGGCGTAGGCAAGCGTATAGGAAGGTTGCTTCAAGGCTACGTATTGGTCGGCATCGGAGCATCCAAAATCAATGATGCGGATATTGTTGCCGTTGTGTGTGACGAGAATGTTGGAGGGCTTGAGGTCTCGGTGTACCACTTGCAACGAATGGTAGTATGCCATTGCGTCAAGCATCTGCCTTATTGCCCGCTGCTTCGCTTTTATTGAAGGGTGCTCTTGCAAGAATTGATCCAATGGGCGACCGTCAACATATTCCATCACGATACAGGGACCAATCTGTGGTATCTCCTCGAAACTGTAGATACGTGCGATGTTGGGGTGGGAGAGCGTCAGGGCAATCTCAAACTCTTTTTGCAACAAGGCTACATACTGTGGCTGCCTTTGGAACTCTGGCTTTAAGCCTTTGAGTAAAAATTGCTTGCCATAGCGTTTGGCGCGTATGAGCCGGTTGAAGCCTGACGATGGTATTTCGTCTAATAGCTCATAGTTTCTATCAAGCGAATAGTGACCTTCGTCTATGCCGTCAATGCAACTGGAAGTAGTATTATTGCTGTCATCCTTCATGTTGCAAAAATAACAAAAAAACATAAAATCAGGTCAACCAAAAAGTATTTGAACCAAATATGGACCTATAAATAGGATGAAAATTATCAATTTATTATTATATTTGCAACGAAGAAAAATATTGTTCAATGAACGATTATAGTCAGAATATCACGGTTTTGCGGAGTCTTGTAGAGCAGGTTGCCGGACATAAGATGCAGACTTCAAACGATTTCATTTATCTCTGTGGGTCCATACAGGGAAGATTGAATATCACTTTGGGAGTGTCAACTTTGAAGCGCATCTGGGGCTATGTGGATGGAGTATGCAAACCCAGAGTTTCGACCTTAGACATTTTGTCGCAATATGTTGGTTATCCTGACTGGGAAACATTTGTGAGCGACTTTTGTGAAAGCGAAGAGGCTCGTTCAAGTCTGATTTCATGGTCGAAGTCAATCAAATCCATAGACATTCCTGAAGGTGCTGAATTCGAGATTACCTGGAATCCGGGTCGTCGTTTGCTACTCCGTCATTTGCACGCGGACAAGTTTCTCGTTCTTGAGTCGGAAAAGTCTAAAATCAAGGTCGGTGATAAGTTCCATTGTGATCGTTTCATCCTCTTGCAGCCCCTCACCCTTTTCAACTTGGAGCGTGAAGGCTGCGACCCTTGCGATTTTATCGTTGGCAACAAAGGTGGTCTGCTGACCATCAGCCTTCTCGATTCCCATTGAGTATAGTAATGTTTAAAAATAAGTTGGGACACTTTCCGTCAAGGTCAACGCCAAGGTTAACGTTAAGGTCAACGTCAAGGTTATTATTTTTTTAATGTCACTAAATATTTTGAAATGGCATACAGGGGTATGTTCTCCATCTTATCCTGATTGACATATCCCCGCATGGAGATACGCAACCCTTTCAGCTGATCATCAGGATGGTTCTTGATATATTCCGACATACTCTTAGCACGTACATTTTCTTCCGCCTTCACCTCAACGGGGATGACTCTTGCATCGACTTGTATCACAAAGTCTATTTCTGCCGGTGAACCATCGTTACTCCAATAATGAGGGTGTATATTCAAAGCCTCAAACTGTTGAAAAACATATTGTTCTGCAAAGGCTCCTTTGTATTCCTTGAAGATGTTGTTGCTTGTCAGCACCTGATTGGCGGGGGCATCGGCCAGCATGCCAAATAGTCCGCAATCGAGAAGGAACAGCTTGAATGCCCCTGTATCTTCGTATGCTTTCAGTGGCATTTTAATTGTGGAGACCCGCGGCACCTTGTACACTATGCCCGCATCAATGAGCCACTGTATAGCCAGTTCGTACTGCGCAGCCCTTGCTCCTTTTTTGATTATCCCATATATAAATTTCTTGTTTTCCTTTGTCAGCTGGGAAACAATAGAGTCCAGTACTTGCGTGATGCGGACGGCTTCTCCTTTGGTGGCATGCTTGGCAATGTCTTTGCGATAGGATTCCATTATCTCGTGTTGAATCTCCCTCACCTGTTTCAAATCTTGATGCAAAGCATACTGCTTTACCACTTCCGGCATACCTCCCACAAAATAATACTGTCTTAGCAGTTCCTGATATTTTGTGTCAAGTATGGCAAGCAATGTCCAGTCACCGTGGTGCATGCTATCCAGCAGGTTTTGATGTCCTGTTGCTAATAGAAATTCCTCAAAATCCATGGGCTGTACCTGAAGCATGTTCACCTTTCCCACAGGAAAAGACTCTTTTTGCCCAAGCGTTACGCCAAGTAGCGAACCTGCGGCAACTACGTGATATTCTGGTGCATCTTCGCAGAAATATTTAAGGCTATGCAAACCCCGTGGTGCCTCTTGTATCTCGTCTATGACAACGAGTGTTCTGCCAGGTTCCACCTTTACGCCTGTTATGGCTTGGATGGTAAGTAGGATTCGTGGAATGTTGTAGTCTGCTTTGAACAAATCTTTTGCTAACGGCTCGTTGTCGCAATTTACGTATGCCACAGAGTCGTAACAGGTCTTTCCGAACTCTTTCATCAGCCAGGTCTTTCCGACCTGCCTCGCCCCAAGGAGAATAAGCGGTTTCCTGTCGTCACTGTCTTTCCATTCTTTCAGTCTCTCAATGATTTTTCTGTACATGGTGCTTGTATTTTTTTTGCAAAATTACACTTTTTTGATGATTCAAATCGAAAAAATAAACACTTTTTCGATGATTCAAATTACAAAAGCAAACACTTTTTCGATGATATCACAAAATTTCAACGTTTTTTTGTATTGATGGATGCCGCTATAGTAATCTATGGAGATGGATTCTAGACAAAATGCAACTATTTGTACAATAGCTTGTTTCTTAATTATTTTCACTTTTGAAAAGTGATTTTAGTTGTAATATTCACTTTTCAAAAAGCGAATATTGGGGGGATCAAATTATAAAATATGATAGTCGCCGCTTGTCTCTATCTGGCTCTCTCATTGCATTTATACGACTAAATCAGCATAGATAGATCTCAACCTCCAATACAAATAAAAAAAGAAGCTCGAGCCTCTTTTTCCTGTGGAGCTGGAGAAGAAAGCCAATTCCGGTGGACTTGGCGCCAGCGAGCGAGGCGAAGAGCCGAGGAGCGGAATGCCATCACTTCTATTTCTTCTCATGCTTCCGACTCCCTCCAGCTCCACGAAAAAGGAGAACCTTCTCCCTAAAATCAAACAAAGAAAATGCACCGATAGTCAAAAGATTATCGGTGCATTTTGCATATATGGCCTCCTGCTGGGTGAGAAGGCTCCCTTTGGGTGGAAAATCCGGTTCAGTGGGTGTCATGTTGTTTGAAAAGTATGATAACCTTTGGGAAATATGAAGCATAATTAAAGCAGAAAAAAGATCGACCAAGAAACTTTTTTCGGTCTCCATGTAATAAAATCGAAATTTTGGTGTCTATATTAGTGAATTTTGATGAATGAATAGTGATTAGTGACAGGAGAACGGGGGGACGGCAGCAGCCTATTCACAGGTCACTAATCATAATTCACAGGTCACTGATCAGAATTCAGAGGTCACTAATCAGAATTCACAGGTCGCTAATCAGAATTCAGAGGTCACTAATCACCAATACCCAACAAACCTATGACAAACAAAGAACAAGCATTCGAACAACTGGTGCGGGAACACAAGCGGACGATTTACACGGTGTGCTACATGTTCTCCAAGAACAGGAGCGAGGTCGATGACCTTTTTCAGGAAATCCTAATCCGATTGTGGCTCGGCTTCGACACATTCGAGGAGCGCAGCAGTGTCCGGACCTGGGTTAACCGAGTGGCCTTCAACGCCGCCATAAACCAGGAAAAAAAACAGCGGCACAGGGTGGAGACAATCCCTTTGACCGTCGATATCGACCCCTTTGATGCCGACGACCCCTCTACGCAGCAGATTCGCCAGCTTTACGACCGCATCAATCAGCTGGACCTTATTGACCGCAGCCTTATCCTTTTGTGGCTTGAAGGCATTAGTTACGAAGAGATAGGCGCCATCATCGGCATCACCCCCTCCAATGTGGGTGTGCGCCTGTTGCGAATCAAAGACAAACTGGTAAAAAAAATGAAAAAAGAAGAATGAGCCTTGGAGAGTGAGCTGCCGCACTTTTTATTCTATTAATCATTTCTAACATTGTAAATTTAAGCAAATTATGGAAACATCAGAGAATAACAATATGTCTGAACTGGACATTCTGAAAGAGCAGTATGAAGTGCTCAAAGAGAAATTTTCAGAACAAGAAATCGTCAATGAGCGCCTGCTGAAAGCGGCGGTGAAGTCGAAGACCGACTTTTTTACCCGCTTCCGCAAACAGGAGGTTATACTCTATCCCCTTGCCACCATCATCGCAGTGATCTTCTTTCTTTCGTACAAAGTATCGCCTCTCGTGGTGGTTGCTTTTGTGGCATTGATGGCGGTGTGCCTATGGTATGAGTTGCGGCTCACGCGCGACATCCACAACAAGGCGGTGGAAAATTGCGACCTCTCGACCCTGCTGCACAATACACTGAAAGCCAAACGCAGGTTCAGGATCTACTACCTCGTCGTCGCTATAGTGACAGCAGTGTTTTTTATGGTCTTTCTCTTTGCAATATTCCACCAACATTATATCTCACAATCACATTTTGCGGACCATCTCGCCATCGGTGTGTTCCTGATTGTGGCGATATTGGTGTTTGGCTATTTTGAAATCAACCACCGCCTCAATGGCATTGTGCGTCAGATTGAGAGCCCCGACGACGACCGCGACCATTCGTTCTTTGCCGACGAAGGTTTTGCCAAACACCTGCGCATCTTCGGCATCTTCGGGTTCGCCTCCTTCTCTTTGGGTGTCATCACCCTACTGCTCAAGCTTCCCGAAGGCGCCATCTTGCGATTGATCGGCGTCATCTGTTTGGCAGTTTTCGCAGTTCTGCTGATGCTCTTCATGCACAAGCAAAAGAGGTGGAACTGGCTGGCGACCCTTGCGGGCATCGTGCTGTTGCTGGCGACGGACCTCTTTATATGGGTCGCCGCGAGTGAATGGTCATTTAAGCGAGAAAACATCTACGAAAGACTTGAAAACGACACCACCATTGCCGGCACTTTGGCCATCTGGGAGGTAAAGACCAACGAGTCCGACGCACCCGTATGGAAACGCTGCGCGATAAAAGACACCACTGAGGTGATGGCCGCCTTGCCCACGAGCGACAGCGTGGTATATTGCTGGGGAATGGCCGACCCGAACGACAGTATCTGCCTCTACGCCCTCCGCAAGACCACCCCCTCAGGTCCTGCTTTGAACAACCGCGTACTGGGTAACAAACCCATCGTAAAACAAAGTTATGTCCAGAATAACACGGTAATATTTGATATGACAGAGGCAGCAGCAGCTCAATTCCACCTCATCACGCAAAAAGGCTCCACGTCGGAAAAGCCCTACTATATAGCCGTGGTGGTAGGCAATGTGGCCTATTATGTTCCCCGAGTCGTTGCCACTATCTCCACCGGTTCTTGCAACATCACAGCCGATTTCACCGAAGAGGAGGCCTTAGCCTTGGCTCGTGAAGTGGTGAGGAATTGAAAAATCCTTGAGCAACTTTCTATAGCAAAGGGATTGGCAAGAAAGCGACCCATGACAAGTCCTATACTCAATGTGAATCAAGAATGCTGATGGTCAGCAGGACACCCCTCGCAACCGCCGATGAACTCTTAGAGGCTAAGGCCGGCTTTGGGTGTCCGCGTCCGGGACCGTCTCGAAAACCAACCACGGAATAAGCATGTAGAAAGCATCTCTGTTAGCTGTTTGGACGGCGGTTCGAATCCGCCCAGCTCCACTTGGAGAACGAACTTTTCCCAACGAAAACACTGATAATCAAAAAGATTGTCGGTGTTTTCTGCTTTATGGAGTCTCCCGCTCTCTGAACTCTGGTTTCTCAGGATGTATCGGGATGAACGGGAGTCCAATGCTTGCAGAACCTTACTGACAATCTTACATATATCCACAACCACCATCCACCAAAGATGTGTCTGCATAAGGTGGAGAGCTTGATACTCAGGAGGTAGTCACATATTGAGACCACCTCGATAGTGGAGATGTGGAAATCTTCACATTATCTTATCATAAACATCTTCCACACGCTTCATTATCGTTTCTGGAAGGAGTTTTGCATACACTGCCTCTGTTATTTTGGTGGAACTGTGTCCGAGAACCTTACTGACCGTCATTATATCACATCCGGCATTAAGGAGAAGAGTCCCACAGGTGTGTCGTGCAAGGTGTGAGTGCAGATTCTTTGTGATGCCACAAACTTCTTGTATCTCCTTCAGATAGGAGTTGTACTTTTGGTTCGAGAGTGTCGGCAAAAGATATTGGTGCTTCACCAATATCTCCTTGACCGGAGGCAGAACGGGGATGAACGCCGGAACACCCGTCTTGTACCGTTCCTTTACAATCCATTCTTTTCCGTCCTTGTCAATCTTGATGTCCTTCTGTGTCAGAGATGCCATATCACGATACGCCATTCCTGTATAGCACTGGAAAATGAAAAGGTCCCTGACATTCTCCATAGACTTCGACCCCAGAACCTTCGTCCGTATCCGACGGACTTCTTCAAGTGTCAGTGGTTCCTTATTGACCTTGGTCTTATGGAACTTGAAGGTGATGGGGTTGGCCGAGATGTATCCTTCACGGATGGCATAGATAAGCATCGTTTTCAACTTCCTCATATAGCAAATCGCCGAGTTGTTCGCCATCCGTCCCAACATATAGGTGTATATGTCCTCCATATCCGACGTGGTGAGGTCGCTTAACATCTTGTCAGTCTCCATCGCCTCCTTGCAGTATCTGATGGTGCATTTGTATTTGACATAGATGGCGTGTGTTATCAGACCGACTTTCTTCTTCTCCTCCTGTTTCTCCATAAACTCATCGATAAGTGCATAGGTGGAGATGCTGTTCTGCTTGATGCCGTACTTGAAGGCATAGACGAAGGTATCCACCGTGAAGAGTAGTCCCCGTTTCAGCATTTCTGTTTCGAGGGCATAACACTTCATTCGTACCGCCTCGATATACTCGTTGGTCTGGTCGTCCCCTTTGACCAGTTGTTTCTTGTTGTTGAAGGACTTTGGGTCGATTCTACGGTTCAGAGAGATGTACCTTCTCTTTCCGTCGATGATAACATAGAGTTCAAGTGTTGTCAGACCGTCCTTCTTGCTGACCTTTGAACCCCTGCAAACGAAGTTTAGTGTCATTTTCTTTCTATTTTAGTATTAAACAATAAGATATGAAAAGAAAAATCGGTCTCAGTTGAGAAAAAACAGGTCTCAGTTTTTGCACATTTTCCATCTCCCCATCTCCACCTTATGCAGACACCTTTTTGGTGGATGGTGGTTGTGGATATATGTAAGATTGTCAGCAAGTTTCTGCAAGCTTTGGACTCCCTTTCATCCTGATGCAACCTGAGAAACCAGAGTTCAGAGAGCGGGAGACTCCATAAAGCAGAAAACATCGACAATCTTTTTGATTATCAGTGTTTTCAAAGGAGAAGTTCGTTCTCCAAGTGGAGCTGGAGGGAGTCGAACCCTCGTCCAAACAAGTAACAGATGTGCTTTCTACATGCTTATTCTGTGGTTGATTTTCGTGATGACACCGGACGCAGACACCCAATGTCACCCTTAGTTCCTAAAAGTTCATCAAAGGGACGGAACTTACCTTTGACTATCCCATTCTCACGAGCACTTCCATATCGCTGACCGATGGGCTGGGTCGGCGGGAAATGTCTTGTCCCTGCAACTGTTGCGGGGATTAAGATAACCTACTATACTTCGGTTATGCAGCAAGAGCGTAGTTATTTTCGCCTATTATTGTTCTGCATCGGTTTTCAAGGCTGCTGATGCGTGAGCC
>JAZLKZ010000129.1:0-2872 GCA_045597845.1 Bacteroidales bacterium
TTTATAATATGTTAATATCTATTTCTAATCAAATAATAATCTTTTAGTTACTTAATGTGTGAATTCAACTTCAGTTGTGAGGTTCCTTATCCCTCCACAATGAAGTTCAGGTGTGTTTATCCTAATGTCACAATCAATCACAAAGACGTTTCCCCTCGGTGAACGAATTACGTTTTCATCATGCAAATCGCTCAAATATATCTCAGGGGTCGCGTAGGTCCAATTCTTTGGATTAATGCAGTCAAAACCTAATCGGATGGCGAAATCATGTATTTCGTCATCAGACATTTTCACACCTTGTATAAATGATTGTTCTACGATTATCTGAAAGTCACCTTCAGAAGTCCGTCCGAAGCCAACGACAAGCAATCTGGTTTCAGGAAAATACGTATTATGCAACGAAATACGATCCAAGGCAAGAATTGGCTGTATATAATAGTCCAACCCGATGGATTTAATCAAGTTGGTTCCTTGCTGATACACATGAGCTTCTCCGCCTTCAGTAAGTTGTTCTCCCAAAGTCTTGGGCAAAACAACATCAACATTATCCATCCAGCAATGTGCTTTCTTTGCCCACTGTTCTATGCTTTGCTCCTGCGTCTTTCCGCATTGGCATTCTCTTTCGAAATCGTTTGAGAATGAATCATAAGTATCTGTTCCAGCATTTGCTCCCGCGAGAAGGGTTGCAATAACATTTGCAATACCTCCTGCTGCGCAGCCATGCTGTTCAAACGGTGAAAATCGCTTATATACGAGTTGTTGGTTGATAAATTGCTCTGCATATTGTTCAATATTATTTAATCCATTGGAAGTAAAACCTTCATCAATGATTTGCTGAATATTATTCCAAAAGATTGAATTCGACATCGTGTAACTATTTTATTGGCAAATGCTATGGTTTATAATATGTTAATTAAAAAATATCTGTCTTATCCCTATCGTGTATGTTTTGAATTTGAGGGCAAATATAGGGATTTTCGGAGAGTCAATAATGCTATTTTAATAAGGTAGAAAGTTTTTTTCTTTTTTTTTGGTAAAAAACACACCCACATTACAAAATCTTTGTACTTTTGCCGAAAAGTTTAGTTAATACTATACACCAACAAACCGATGATTAGACAAGACGGATACGAAACATTGAATCAGCAGAGCGGCAACCTGACCTTAAGAGCCTCTGGACTCTCGGTCTGTTGGCGCCCCTGTGCTTCACTCAACCCGCTGTCGCTCACCGGTTTCAGGCCTCAGGGCCTCGCATCGCGCTTGACGCACGATGCCAAACGTCCTTCCCAACATGCTGCTGGCTGGCTCGCCTCGAGTTGCCCGTATGTGTCAAACAAGCGGTTTTTATTGAATCTCGAATATCAAACTATGTCCGATAGTTTGAAAATCGAGTTGCATGCTAATCAAACTATGTCCGATAGTTTGAAAATCGAGTTTCATGCAGATCAAACTATGTCCGATGGTTTGAAAATCGAGTTTCATGCAGATCAAACCATGTCCGATGGTTTGAAAATCGAGTTGAGCCTACCTGCAGGTATGTTCGTCTATTTCGCTTCCTGTGTTTGCTCACAGGCAGTTGTATGTTATTCATTTATAATCATTAAATAGTTTAAAAAGATGAACAGAAGAAACTATTTGAAGAAAAACCTCAGACTCGAAGAGTACTCCACCGGAGTGGATAGGGTAATGAGATTCCTCTCCGTGGAGCTGCCTGAGGACGCATTTCTGTCGGCGAAAGCCGCAGAACTGCAACCCGTGGATGATGCGCTTGCCGCGCTGGTAGGTCTTGAAAAAGAGGCCGCTATGGGCATCCGCGAGAAGTCGAACCGCCTGACGAACGAGATTGCCTCGCTGCGTCTGCTGCTGAAGTCGTATGCCAAATCGGGGCTTGCGCAGCAGGAAAGCGTGACCGCCTTGTTGGCCATCATGGACCGTTACGACGTGTTCGCACGTATGAATACGGCCCGCAAGATTGCCGATGCAAAGGCTTTAGTCCGTGACCTTAGTGCAGCCGACTTCAAGAAGCATGTGGTGGCCTTGGACGGTGTGCATCAGAAGCTCGCCGACATCACCGCGGCCATCGAAGCAGTGCAACAGCAGCAGGATGCCGTGGCAAGAGCCAAGGCCAACCCTGTCGCCAGGTTGCGTCTCGCCGAACTGAAAGACCAAGCCAAACTGATAGTGAACGCCGTAGGCGACTACCTGAAGGGCATGAGTCTTTCCAACCCCGAGCACTATGCCGACAGCTACAATCTGTTCTGCGTCACCATCGAAAGCGCCAACCAGCCCTCCGAACTTGACTATAAGCCGGCTAATGGCGAGGGTCTTGTGATTGACGGACTGACAGTTGGAAACGAGGTTGTGAACAGCGTCGGTTGAAGTCCGGTGTCCCCAACGGGGATTAGCCACGAAGCGATGTCTTTGTAGTTCCATCATGCATTACGGCTAAAGGCCTAACCAGCCTGAGAAAAACGGTTATTACTTGAAAAGAGAATGAACTACAGCCGAGGGCGGCTCCATGCGGGGCTGCCCTCGTTGCATTCACGATACGAAAAACACTTCGCAGCAAAGATTTTTACTCAAAATCTCACTTTTTCTTTGCTTTGTGAGAAAAAAGCGTATATTTGCGCCTTTAAACAATTATCATTCATCATGAAAAAGCATATTTTCATTGTACTTTTCTTTTTGGCCGCTATCATGGCCAAGGCTCAAACGCCTTACGAACAGTATTCAAACGACGGCATCTCTCTCGACTTCAAAAAAATCGAGAACCTCGACTTCAGAGTCTATCTCATGTACAACTTACAGCAAGACAGACTGTTTTCCTATATGCAAGACGAAGAAGATGGCGTGTACCTTATCTCGTCGAATA
>JAZLKZ010000130.1:0-6856 GCA_045597845.1 Bacteroidales bacterium
CTCTTGCGTCTTTATTTTTCTTAGCCATAACTTAATTCTTTAATGTTTTATTTCTTTGATACCGCAATGGAAAGAGCATCAACATTCCACATTTGGCTCTCAAAAAGCGGTTGCAAAATTACTATTTATTTTTGAATTAGAAGCACTTTATTGATAAAAAGTTTTTCAACAATACACAAAACACTGAAAACCAACATAATAATTATTACTATTCCAACCCAACATCAACACAATCAAATAGTCAGATTGTTCGATTTACGACCCGAAAAAACCTTTTTGAAGCCTTCGGCGCACAACTATTTTCCGAAAGTTCTGGCAGCCTCCTCCATACGCTGACGGATAGGGACATCAAAGGGGCAGCGGGTCTCGCAAGCGCCGCACTGCACGCACTCCGAAGCATGGTGTTCCAAGCCATCGTATTGATTCTGGAGCTCGGGAGTCACCTCGCCGGCCTGGTTGGCCTTGTCGAGCAACTCGTTGACCTTGGCGATATCAATTCCCGCAGGACAGGGGGAGCAGTGGTTGCAGTAAGTGCACTCGCCGTCACCCGACACGGTGGATTCGTTCAGCACGGCTGAGAAATCCTTCTCGGCATCGGTAGCGGTGAGGTATGCCAAATCGGAGAGCAGCTCCTCGATGTTGCTGGCGCCGCAGACAGCCGTAGCCACACAGGGTTTTGCCAAAGCGTAGGCGATGCACTGGCTGGGAGTGAACACCTTGCCCATAGGCGACTTCTCGGCACTCAGCAAACGGCCGCCGCCGCTGGCGAAGACCTTCATGGCGGTAATGGCGATGTTGTGCTGTGCGCAGTAGTCGTAGAGTTCCACCCTCACGGGGTCGATGCCCGGCAACATATTCTTGTAGATCTCGGGATCCCAGGCGTTGGCGTCGGAAGCAATGCGGTCGAAAGCGGGATTGAGACTGAACATAATCACCTCAAACAGACCACTCTTGGCGGCGGCAAGTGCCACGCTGGCATTGTGGCTACTCATACCGATATGCTGGATTTTGCCCTCGCTCTTGAGTTGCTTTACATATTCCATAAAAGGACTATTTTGAATGGTGTCCCAATCCGCCATGTCGTCGATAATATGCACCATACCCACCTCGATATAGTCGGTGTGGAGCAGCGAAAGCATGTCGGCAAAACCCTTCTTGGCTTTCTCCACGTCGCGCGTACGCTCATACTGCTCCGTTTCGGCATTCCAATAGGAGCCTATATGCCCCTGGATTATCATCTTGTCGCGACGGCCTTCAAGGGCATAGCCGATATTGCCACGAACGGTAGGATTGGCATCGTAGAGGTCGATATAGTTGACTCCACTGTCGATGGCGACATCCATGAAAGCGCGAGCCTGAGCGGTGTCCATCTTGCCGAACGCACCGCATCCGACACTCACCTCGCTCACCTTCAAGCCCGTGGAGCCGAGGTCACGATAGGTCATGTGGTTTTGGATTTCCTCCTGCTTCGTATGGCAGGAAAACAGCGATGCCACAACAGCAAGCATCGCAACAAGTCTAAGTCTTTTCATCTTGATAAATTTTCAATTTCGAAATAAAATGCAAAAATACACAAAAAAGTTGACAACACCTCCCTCGACATAATGCCATTTTGTCATTACAAAACCATCAAAATCATTTAAATTCGGAAATTTTGTCAGCAAAATAATTGTGGCACCAAATATGCAAGTAGCAAAGTGTCTGCATGCAAACAGCTATACAAAACCAAATAAATCAACAAAACAAAAAAAATAGGAGACAAAACCATGTTACTCGCAAAAAGAAACCAAGATTTAATGCCATCATTGTTCAACGAACTGCTCGGTTGGAACAACTGGAACAATAATTTTTTCAACGAAGAGCACTTCACCTCGCCCAAGATGAACGTGACCGAATGTCCCGAGCGTTTCGAGCTGGAAGTTTGCGTGCCGGGATTGAAGAAAGAAGACCTGAGTCTCTGCATCGACACCGACAACAACCTGGTCATTGAGATGCAGGAATCTTCTTCAAAAGAGACCACCCAAGAAAAGCACTACCTGCGTCGCGAATTCAGCAAAATGCAGTTCAAGCAGATGCTCTCGTTGCCCGAAAACGTCAAGAAAGAAGACATCTCGGCAAAAGTAGAAGACGGCATTCTCTACATCAACCTTCCCAAGTTCTCCCCCGAGGAGAAAAAAGCGCTTGCGCAGCCTATCGCCATCTCATAATCATCATTCAACCATAGCCAACTTCCAAGAAAAACGCCCCAGCCGGGGCGTTTTTCTCTTTTTATTGTTCAAAACTTTCGCGACGCTTAAAGGCGCTTTTTGCAATATTATTTTTATCTTTGCACTATTAATATATTACAATGGACACCGAAACCTCTCAGCCCATCATCACCGAGAAGCACCTCGACACCAAGAAAATACTCGCAAAGAAAGGCGTCCGTCTGCCCAATTTTGCCGTAGGATTGATGGAACGCTTGCTGCATGTAAAACGTATCAACCAGGTGATTTACGACCACCGCGACCAGTTTGGACTGGATTTCGTACATGGCTTTCTCGAAGGCAATGGCCCCGGAGATTTGAACATCAAGGTCAATGTGGTAAACTCCCAAAACATCCCCGCCGACGGAAATCCCATCATTGCGGGCAACCACCCGCTGGGCGGCCCCGATGGCTTGGCGCTCATGGGTGCCGTGGGGCATTACCGCACCGACATCAAGTTTCCCGTCAACGACTTTCTGATGTACCTGCCAGGTCCCGCTCCGCTTTTCGTCCCCATCAACAAGGTGCACCGCAACACCGAGAACGTCGGCGCCCTTGAAGCGGCCTTCGCCGGCGACAATACGCTGCTCTACTTTCCTGCCGGACTCTGTTCCAGGAAGCAACACGGCGAAATCAAAGACCTCGAATGGAAACCCACCTTCATCAAAAAAGCCGTGCAATACCAACGCGACATAGTGCCCGTATTCTTCAACGCACAAAACCGCAAGCGTTTCTACAACCTCGCCAATCTGCGCAAAAAGCTCGGCATCAAATTCAACTTTGAAATGGCGCTGCTCCCTGGCGAGATGTTCGCCCAAGAGGGCAAGACCTTCCAACTTATCGTGGGCAAGCCCATTCCCTATTCCACCTTCGACAAGCGCCACACGCCCAAAGAATGGGCTGCTCTCGTCAAAGACCACGTCTATAATCTCAAAGACAACCCAGAAGCGACTTTCACTGCATAACCAATCCTTAATTCAAACCTCCCAATGGATCTCTCCTACATCATACCACCCGTTGACCGGAAACTCATCAAGGCCGAGCTCAAGAACAAGAACTTCTTGCGCAAGACCAACTACGGCAACAAAGAAATATACATCACCACCGCCCACATCGCACCCAACATCATGCGAGAAATCGGACGGCTTCGTGAACTCAGCTTCGCCCTCGATGGCGGCGGCACCGGCAAAGAATGCGACATCGACGAATTCGACACACTGCCAGAACCCAACTGTTTCAAGCAACTCTTTGTATGGAGTCCCAAAGACGAAGAGATTGTGGGCGGCTATCGATTCATACACGGCAGCAACATGATGGTACGCGACGACGGCACCATCGCCACGCCCACCGCCGAGCTGTTCCACTACACCGAAGAGTTTGTAAACGACTACATGCCCTACACCCTCGAACTGGGAAGAGCTTTCGTGCAACCCGCCTTCCAGCCCAGCAACAACCTTCGCAAGGGAATGTACTCGCTCGACAACCTGTGGGACGGCTTGGGAGGCATCGCCATGGAAATTCCCGAAACGCGCTATTTCTTCGGCAAAATCACCATGTACTCGCAGATGAACCGCAAAGCGAAGGACATGATACTATTCTTCTACCAGAAACACTTTCCCGACAAAGACGGTCTGGTATGGCCTTACGAACCCCTCACCATCGAGTCTGACTACAACGAGCTGGTGAAGCTCTTCAACGGTCGCAACTACAAAGAAGACTACCAAATACTGCTCCGCAACGTCAGGGCGCTCAACTGCACCGTTCCCGCCATGATTAACGCCTATATGAACCTCTCGCCCTCCATGCGCTCCTTTGGCACTGCCATGAACCACGAATTCGGCGAGACCGACGAAACGGGAATCCTCGTATCGCTGCGCGACCTGATACCCGACAAGCGCGCCCGCTACATGGAAAGCTACAAAAGATGCAACCGTCGTTTCGACCGACTCAACCTCTTCCGCATCGACATGCAACGCCTTCCCTGGTGGAAGAAGAAAAGCTCGGCACAAGAGATGAAAGACCTACGTCAACTGAAAAAAATGAAGAAAGACCTAACGCAATAAGTCTCATGGAAATAAAATCCGCCTCTTTTGTCGTCAGCAACAGCAACTATAAGGCCTGTCCCGAAACCAATAGGCCCGAATACGCCTTTATTGGTCGCAGCAACGTGGGCAAATCATCGCTCATCAACATGCTCACCGGCGTGAAGGGGCTGGCCAAAACCAGCGGCAAGCCCGGCAAAACACAGCTCATCAACCACTTTATCATCAACAACGATTGGTATATCGTCGATCTGCCCGGCTATGGCTACGCGCAAACCTCGAAAAGCGCGCGCGACAAATGGCAAAAGATGGTGGCCGACTACATGCTCCATCGCGAAAACCTCGCCAACGTATATGTGCTCATCGACTCCCGTATCCCGCCGCAGCGTATCGACCTTGAATTCATCTCATTTCTGGGAAGCAACGGCATACCCGTCAGCATTATCTTCACCAAAATCGACAAAGAAAAGCAACGGGAAGTAATGCACAACGTCAAGCTTTTCAAGCAAGAACTGCTCAAAGAATGGGAGGAATTGCCCGACATGATTCTTACCTCCTCGGCGACAGGCTACGGAAAAGACAACGTACTCGATCACATTGAAATGATAAATGAATCGGTGAACAACGACAAGTGATCTGTGACCGGTGAATAGTGAACCGATTTCTTAACTCTTAACTTTTAGACCACAACTCTTAACAATGAAACGTTCCACAATCCTTCTCTCTCTGATATTTTCCTGCATTGCAATTACGCCAGTAGCAGCCCAGAACAAAAGCGAACTGGAAAAAACCGTCAACTCCATCTGCAAGGAAAACGACATGAAACATGCCACGCTGAGCGTGGAAGTATTTAATATCTCCAAAAACCAGATGGTCTATAGCCACGACGCTCAGCGCTGCGTTACGCCTGCCTCACTCAACAAGCTATTCACCACAGCGGCGGGTTTCGAGAAGCTGGGGTCCAATTTCCGATTCAAGACCACGCTGACCTATAGCGGCAACATCGACAACCACGGCGTACTGCACGGCAACCTCTACATTATTGGAGGCGGCGACCCGATGCTTGGATCCTATCGATACAAACAAACCGTCCCCGACACCCTGTTCAGCACCTGGGCAAAGATTTTGCGCAACAATGGCATCAAGAGCATCGACGGCAGGATTTGCTTCGACGCCACCATCTTCGACAATCAAGCACTTAACGACAGCTGGCAATGGGGCGACATAGGCAACTATTACGGCAGTGGAGTGAGCGGACTCAACTTCCACGAAAACATGTATTTTGCATTCTTCGCCCCGGGCAAAAAAATTGGCTATCCCGCCACTTTGGAACGCACGCAACCCAAAGACATCAACGTGCGAAGCACCAACGAAGTGCTTACCGGACCCGAAAACTCGGGCGACAATGTGGTCATCTACGGAGACCCCAACAACCCCATGCGCAACTACAAAGGCACCATTCCCATGGGCAAGAAATCCTTCTCCGTGCGTGGTGCGTTGCCTTCCCCCGGACAGACCTGCGCCGAACTCTTTGCTCGCTACCTGCGCAACAACGGCATCAACGTTTCCAGCAACGTCACCGAGGTCTTCTCCAAAAACGACAACACCCACACCTTGTTGGACTATTTCTCCAACACCTATTATGTAATAGCGCAATACACAAACCTCACCAGCAATAACATCTACGCCGAAAGCATCTTCAAATATCTCGGCTACCATCAGTCGGGACAAGGATCCTACGCCTCGGGCAGCAAAGCCGTGATGAGCTATATCGGCACCTTGGGGTTGGAGACTTCAGGCATCCGCATCGTCGATGGCAGCGGCCTTTCCCGACTCAACAGGGTTACCGCCGACTTTCTCTGCCGATTCCTTGCCAAGACTTCACAAAGATCTTTTTTCAACGACTATAACAACACCTTGGCGAAAGTGGGCGAGTCTGGAACGGCCCGCAACTTGCTTCCCAACCTGCCTAAAGGCATTGATATGCGCATAAAGAGCGGAACCATGGACGGCGTAAGGAACTACGCCGGCTATGTATTCACCGAAAGTGGAGACATGCTTTGCTTCTCGGTGCTCTGCAGCAACTACGACGGCAGTTCCAACGCCATCAAAACCCGCATCGAGAAGATCCTCTACAGCATCGCAACGCTGAAATAGAGAACGGCAAACGCCACCACTCTTTCGTGGACAGCTGTGGTTTGATTTTTTTACGTTACAAATACAACAGAGACCTCCCAAAAGGAGGTCTCTGTATAAATGTTTTTTAGCTTATTATTTTACGACAAGTTTTTGGGATACAAATCCGTTGTGGATGAGAATTCTCACTTGGTAGATGCCTTTGGGCAAAGTGCTGATGTCAATCCATTTGGAAGTCTGATTCATGACGCAGACACCCGCCATATTGAATACCATCACGTTGTACACCTCGTCGTCGCAGACCACTTGAACCTGAGTGCTGGCGGGGTTGGGTGAGAGACTGAAACGGGATTGCCTGCTAGGACTGTCGATGCCTTCGGTGGCGCAGATCGTGGTGGTGGCAGACCAAGCGCCACGTTTGCCCCAGTCGCA
>JAZLKZ010000131.1:0-16907 GCA_045597845.1 Bacteroidales bacterium
TTACATTGATGACATCACGCTCCAGCAGGTGCCTGATTGTCCCCCAGTGTCAGACATCGCCATTGCGGCTATTGATTCCAACATGCTCTCGCTTACTTGGACCGACTCTGTCAACACCTCTTGGTCGCTTGAATATGGTCCCGAAGGCTTCACTCCTGGCGAAGGTACTTCCATCAATGTCAGCTCACTGCCTGTTACCATCAATGGCCTTGCATCGGGTACTCGCTACACGTTCATCGTAACTCCCGATTGCTTCGGCTTGGTATATCCTACTTCCGCTACTTTCCGTACCGCTGGTACTTATTACGAGGTGCCTTTCGTTTGTGACTTCGAGAATGAGACTAACAATGCCAAGTTGGTCTTTGAAAATGGTACAAACCTCAATGCTTGGAACATCGGAACGGCTACCAACAATGGTGGTACCCACAGTCTCTACATCTCTAACGACCATGGTACTTCCAACGCCTACAACATGACCGCTTCTGGTGTCAGCTACGCTTACGTCAACCTCAACCTCCCTGCTGGCGACTACGAATACAGCTTTGATTGGAAGGCTCAGGGTGAATCTACTTACGACTACATCCAGGTGGCTCTCGTTCCTGTATATGAGGATATTGAGTCTATCAATGGAACTACCGTGCCTTCGGGTATGACTGCTTCTGCTGTTCCTGATTCTTGGATTTCACTCCATCCTGGTGTGAAACTCAACCTTGACTCTACCTGGACCACTATCTCCGATGTGGTTACGTTGCCGCAGTCTGGCATTTACCATCTTGTCTTTACTTGGCGTAATGATGGTGGTGGCGGTGCTCAGCCTCCTGCAGCTATCGATAACGTAATCTTCTCTCGCAGCACTTGTACGCGTCCTGCTGACCTCACGGTCTCCAACATCACTACACATGATGCTACGCTTTCTTGGATAGAGATGGGTACTGCTTCTCAGTGGCTCTACTCTATAGATGGTGGTGCTGAACAACTTGCAACGACTACCAACGTAACCTTCCACAACCTCGCTTCAAGTACTGCGCATCTTTTCCAGGTACGTAGTCTCTGTGGAATTGGCGACACCAGCTTTGCCGCTGAATTGCGCTTTGCAACTCTCTGCGACCTCGCTTCTGCCATCGATACTTTCTACGAGGACTTTGAGTTCTACAATGGCGTTGCCTACAATGTAGAAGGTGAATACCCCCACTGCTGGGATGTATATTCCAATGGTACCGATAGCAAGTATATCTCCCATGTTACTGGCTCTGGCTTATATTGGTATCCCAATTCGGGATCTAAGTGTTTGACGATGACCTCGGGTTCTACTACAACCTATGGTGATACCAAGATTGTTCGTCTGCCTGAATTTGCTGAACCTGTCAATACTTTGACGGTTTCTTGGTATATGGCTACTGAAAGCAGCACAAACGGAACCTTCTATGTCGGCTATATGGTTGGTGATGACTACACTACTGACTTTGTTCCCGTGAAGACCATCCCCGCCAGCGCAGCTACTGTAAATACAAATGGAGGTGTCTTCGATACCGTTACTTTTGAGAATGCTCCAGATTCGGCTAGGTACATCGCTTTCAAATGGTACTACAATAGCACCTTCTACTCTTGCTGTATCGACGATATCAAGGTCAGCACTACGATGAACTGCTTTGTTCCTACTGACCGCAACGTTGCTACTACGGCTACTACGGCTACTATCTCTTGGAGCAATCCTGGTGAGTTCAACGTTTCCTATCGTCAGGAAAGTGAGACCGACTGGTCTGAAAACCAGCACATCACTGGCGCTACCAGCGTAACGCTCTCCAACCTTGTTCCCGCTACTACTTACCTCTATCGTATGCAGCGTATCTGCGAAAATGGCGACACTTCCAACTATGCTACGGGAAGCTTCGTTACCGACAGTATGATCTGTGCCGTTCCTACGGGTCTCGCTGTTTCCAACATCCAGTTTGATGCTGTAACGCTTTCTTGGACCGCCGAAGGTAACGACGCCGAGTATGTGGCTCACGTCTTCAGCACTCACCACGATGTCTATGACACCGTTTCTGGCGCCACTACTACCATCACGGGCCTCTATGCCGCCGAAGCGTATCAGGTGGCTATCCAGCGCTCTTGTGGCTTTGGCTACTACAGCGAGTGGAGCGATACGATCAGCTTCAGCACACCTACTTGTGAACCCGTTACCAACGTTATCGTTACCGCCATTGAAGGTTCTAACAACGTTTCGGTTGCTTGGACGGCTGCCGAAGGTACCGACACTTGGCAGATTGAGTATGGTTTCACTGGCTTCGGTCAGGGAGAAGGCACCATCATTACCGTCAACACCAATCCTTATGTTGTTACCGGTCTTGAGGGAATGATGCCATACGACTTCTATGTACGCACCTCTTGCGGCGAAGGTTGGACCAGTAATTGGAGCAACGTGGCCCAAGTAGTTACCGACATGCCCGACGTCGTGTGCGCTACCGTTGAAGGCGTAGAAGTCAATGTTGACGGCAACTATGTGGTCATCAACTGGAACGAGGTCGAGAACGCCATCAGCTATGAACTCGAATACGGCACCGTTGGATTCTCCATCGGCCAGGGGACCAGTGTTGACAACCTTTCTGCTTTGGCATATTCCATCACCGATATGCCTAACGGAAACTACGAGGTCTATGTACGTGCCAACTGCGGCGAGTCCAACTATGGTCCTTGGTCGCAGAGTGCTACCTTCAGCGTGCTGGTTGGCATCAACGACGCCGAGGACGACATGCAGCTCTCGCTCTATCCCAATCCTGCAACGCAGACCACCACCATCAGCCTCTCTGGCTTTGCCGGCAAGGTTAATGTAGAGGTCGTGGACCTCAACGGCCGTGTGGCAGCAAGCGAGAATATGGAATGCAACGGCAACTGTGTGAAGACCATGAATGTGGTTGACCTCGCACAGGGTACCTATTTTGTGCGCATCTATGGCGACAATGTGAACATGGTTCGCAAACTTGTCGTAAGATAGTAACTTGTGCATAAGATATGCAATAGCGGTCCCGCAGCTGCGGGACCGCTATTTTTTTGCAACGCAACAATGGCTGTTGTTGGCTGTTGAAAGTTTTCAATGTGGAAAATATATTCTCAAGTCATTAAAATTTCGTATATTTGCAAAAATTTTTGTTTCTTATTCCGTTGCGGTAGTATCGCTCTAATAATCAATTTATGAAGAAAGTATTGCTTTTTGGCTGTGTTTTGGCTTCGCTTTGCTTGTTTTCGTGCAACAAGGAGAAGACCTGTCATTGTTCGGTGTTGGGCTCTCAGGATGTACGCGTAATCACGCTGAAGGGTGAAAATTGCGAAGATCTCAAGTCGGTGGAATATTCCGACCCGGTGCATGTCGAATCCCGCATCAACGAAGATCTGCTTTGTATGGAAATGTAGTTTAACCTCCTTTTGACAACGTATTACGGCGGTTTGGCAAAAGACTTAAAATATGGAAAAATGAAAAAGATATCAATTATAGCCCTTTTTGTAGCATTTGTTTGTGTGTCTTGCGTGAAAGAACGCACCTGTGGGTGCACTGCCACCGAGGTCGCCAATGCGTCTCAGGAATTGCTGACGGTTGATGGCAGCATCAACTGTGAAGATGTTACCACGATGGGTTTTGACGAGATGATTGGCGGAGAATATGTAACTTCTGTTCAGAAAGTGAATTGTGTTGAACTTTCAGTCAAGAAATAACCGATAGTTGTAGAAGACAGAAAAACAAAGAAAGGTACTCCTCTCGGAGTACCTTTCTTTGTTTAGGGTGAATCGAGAGATCTCTGTAAATAATTGTCAATTCTCCAAATCCCACTCGCAGATGGAATAGAGTCTTATTTCGTTCCAAACAATCATTTCGCTGCAATTCTCTTTGCTCGCCTTGACTTCTTCTTTGGAGAAGTAGATGTGCGATCCGTCGTAGCCATAGCAATGGCATCGCTTGTTGCATGATACTGCAGATAATAAGAACAGCGTGGCAAGGCATGTGAAAATGAGTTTCTTCGATTTCATGGTATGAATATTGTGTGTAGGGTGTTTATCTTCTTAAAAGTTTTTTTATGATTGGCATGATGAGTGCTTTTTCCTTCCAGCATACAATGGCTACATATATGAGTAGCAGCAAAGTGTTGAACGCCAGCCTCCAGCCCAAGGCTTCGGGGCGAATGTAAACGCTGATTCCAAAGATTGCCAGAGCAATGAGGAAATAGGTGATGATAGTTCCAATGGGGTAGGGTACATGGTAGTGCTTTTGTCCTACGAAATAGGAAAGCAACATGCAAGTGCCATAGCCAACGAGTCCTCCCCATGCACAAGCCATATAGCCGATCTTAGGCACGAAGATAAAGTTTACGGCAAGTAGCATCACGCATCCCACTGTCGAGAAAATGGCGCCCCACCAGGTCTTTTCGATGAGCTTGTACCAAAACGAGAGGTTGAAATAGATTCCCATGAATATTTCGGCCATCATTACGATGGGAACGGCTTTGACGCCTTCTCTGTATTTCCCGTCCACTATAAGCTGCAGAATGTCCATGTAGCATACCACGGCGAGAAATGCCAACAAGGTGAAAATCACAAAATATTTCATTACCAGCGCTTGGGTTTCCTTGCTTTTGGCATCTTTCCCGGAACCAAAAACGAAAGGCTCGTAGGCATAGCGGAAAGCTTGTGTTATCATTGCCATAATCATGGCAATTTTGATGCATGCTCCGTATATTCCAAGTTGTACGTCTCCTTCTTGTCCGGGCATGATGAAACGGTAACAGATCTTGTCGGCCACTTGGTTGAGGATGCCGGCGATGCCGAGCAGCAAAATGGGCCAAGCATAGCGCAACATCTGTTTTAGCAGTTTCCAATCCATTCCGTTGCTCAGTAGTTTCAGTTCGGGAATGAATCCGAAGGTGACAACAGCCGTGCAGAACAGGTTGACTTTGAATATATAACCTACAAGGTTGTCGGAATGATACCATCCCATCAGTTCGGGATGGGAAACTGCCAATTTGGGCGCAACTAAGAAGATAAAGAGGTTGAGTCCGATGTTCAAGATGATGAACAAAAGCTTCAGCGTGGCGAATTTCCACGCTTTTCCTTGCTTTCTCAAAAGGGCGAAAAGAATGGCCTGAAACGCGTCAAGTCCCACCACTCCAGCCATGATAGTGATGTATTCTGGGTGCGATTCGTAGCCAAGATTGTGCGATATAGGGCCAATGAATATGTTTACCAATAGCACAAAAGCGACAGCAACAGCCCCGACAGAGATGCTGGCGGTTGAAAAAGCCTTGTTCGGGTTCACTCCCTCTTTGTTTGAGAAATAGAAGAATGTGGTCTCCATGCCAAATGTGAGTATCACCAAAAGTAACGCCGTGTAGGCGTAGATGTTGGTGATGATTCCATAGTCGCCGGTTTCGGCGGCTATCTTGTAGGTGTATAGCGGCACGAGCAGATAGTTGAGAAATCTTCCGATAATGCTGCTAAGTCCGTAAATTGCAGTGTCAGAAACTAAAGATTTGAGTGAACGAGACATAAAAAATGTTAAAAAAACGTTGACTGGGGAAAAACGACATTAAAGAATTCCACTATCGTTGAAAACGAAACCAGAAATGAATATGATGTGTGATATTGCTGTAAATATTTGTAGTGTATTGGATTATAAATGTGATTCAAATGGCTGGAACTTATCGTTAGGTACTTTCTGGTTATCGAGAACTGCCTTCCGTACCGAGATTTGTTGCCACCTTATTACATTATAACGCAGACAGTAGATTGTTATTATTCACTTTTTTTATTTATCTTTGCAATAGAATTATGATATAAGTCGAACGAGGGTCGGCGGTTTGTGAAAACATTAGTCTATTGAACAGGAAATTATTTTTATATGGAATGATTTTTTTCTTGACGCTCGTGTCTTGCGGCAAGAAGGCGAAGGTGGAAACCTATTCCATCATTCCGGAACCGGTCAGCATTGAGTGCTCTCAGCATTATTACAAATATACCCCATCCACAAAAATCTGTCTTGACGGGTTGGGCAGAAACAGCAATCTCGCAGATTATCTTACCCGTACGCTGAGAGAATTTCATTTCAAGCCTCGCTTTATAGGGATATCCACTTCCAATAGTTTGGTGTTGCGCTTGCTTCCTGCTTCGGCAATGTCTCATCCCGATGAATATTCATTGCACATCAGCGACTCTGGAATCTGTATCGCTTCGGCTACCGAAGAAGGTCTTTTCTATGGCCTTCAGACATTTATACAGATGCTTCCCGAAGACGTTAAGAAGGTGCGTTACAACTCTGTGTCGCTTCCGTATTGTTCTATCGTCGACTATCCAAGATATGAGTGGCGCGCCTTCAGAATTGACGCCGTGGACAATAAATATCCGATGAGCGAAATAAAACGCTATGTCTCCGTTATGTCGTTCTATAAACTCAATCGACTTCACATGCGTCTCGGCGGTATTGGCGACGAGAATGACGACAAAATGTATTCCTATACGGAATTATGCGATTTGGAGCGTTTTGCGAAACAAAACTATGTAGAGCTTGTCTTGGAATGTGATTCGTGCGACGATGAGACTCTTGTGGAACTCTCGTCTGTGCGCTCGGTTGAGGCCGACAAGCTTATTTCAACCTCTGAAACATCGCTTCGTAGAGGCTACCGTTTCGACCCGCTAATCGAGGTTGAGAATGGTGGCGGACTATTCGAGATAGACAGTGTGTCGTCGATCGACGAATTTGAATATCGTATGCTGCCTGCAATCTGCGCTTTTGCCGAATGTGTGTGGACACCTCGTTCCGCAAAGCAATGGCCTGATTTTCGCCGCCGTATCGAGTCGCACAAACTTCGTTTGGAAAACATGAAGTATAGTTACCACATGGGGTCTTTCGAACCCGTGGTGCGTTGGCTGTGCACTCCTGACGGGTCTTGGCTGGCATTGCTCGAATGTGAAGTGTATGGCGCAAAAATCCACTATACCGTTGATGGACTTGAGCCAACGATTTCCTCTCCTGTCGTTCACGGTCTAATTGCAGTGCCCGACAGCGTGCAGCTGAAGACACTAGTGGAATACCGAGGCCTTATTCGTGGTGATGTCAGTGTTTTCACGCATTGATGTCGGCACTAAGGCGAGTTGTGGTGCGCGGCAACGTTTCCCCCAATTAGAAACAATATCTTGCACTTAGGGCGAATGACCAATACAACGCCCTGAGGTTGAAAATGTCTGTGCTTGGACGCAAATCCAGCGAGAGCTGCAATGGAATGGGAAGTTGATAGCTGATTCCCGCTTGTGCGGCAATTCCGATACCTAACGGGTTGTATTCGGTATCGTGGTCGGTGTATATTCTCAAGGATGGTCCGCAACCGAGATAACCGCAAAAGCCAAGTCCAATATCCCATCTCCATTGATAAAGTCCAATAAAATCAAAGAAATCCCTGTCTTGATGGTTGCAAGGACCCAGGTCAAACTCAAAACCTCCGTTTGTGGTTGTCGCTTGCCATGACAGTTCAATGTCGTAGCCGCCCAATACGCCTACTCGTACGCCGATGTTGTTCTGTGCATGCAATCCCGATGAGGCAAGTAATAGCAATGCGGCCAATAATAAATTCTTTTTCATGGAGATTCTCTTTGGTGAATAAAATGAATAATGAATCATTCTCCCATAATAACTCACAAGTATGGTGAAATATTATAAAAAAGTGTTATTTTTGCAATTAATTCTCTATGGAACAGAATACGCTAATTCTTAAAAACAATCTCAATATCATCACGCTATGAATATTCGCATTGTTCAACACAATATCATTACCAACAATCCAGAGGCCAACTTGGAATGGATTTTGGCTGAACTCGACAAGCCCGAGGCCAAGGAGACGCTCCTCACCGTATTCCCGGCTTGCACCCTTTGTGGCTATCCGCTTTATGGATCGGTGGCTTATACCGACATCCAAAAACGCTCCCAGGCTGTCCTTCAAGAGCTTGTCTCGCATTCCGAACATCGCGCTTTCCTGATTGGCTTGCCTTTGCAGATTCAAGACAAGGGATTGTGCAATGCCATTGTTTTTGTGCAGAATTGCGCCATTCGAGGCATTGTAACCAAAAAATATCTCGCTCCCGACGAGCAGAAATATTTTGTGCGCGGAGAGGGCGTGCAAATCATCCAATATCAGGAGCAACAAATTGCCATCGGCTTTTACGAGGATTTGAAAGAACTTTCGAAGGGACATGTCGACCAACCCGACATGGTCATCTGCTGTGGCTGCAACATCTTTGACTATAACAAGCCCTATCGTACACGCTATCGTATGCGCAAGATCGTCGAAAATCTCAATGCTTCGTTGGTTTATGCCAACCGTATCGGCGGCGAAGGCTCCTATTTGTATGCAGGTGGTTCCATGGCGCTGAACGCTGCGGGCAACTTGTTGTGCCAGTTCCCTTATTTTGAAGAGACTTCTTCCAATGTGGATCTGCAGCTTATCGGTGATGTGAATGATGAAAAGCCAGAGGCTGTGGAGCTTGTCTATAATGCTCTTGTTATGGGAATCCGCGAGTATTTCTCCAAAAACGGGCAGAAACGCGCGGTGCTTGGTTTGAGTGGAGGCATCGATTCTGCGTTGGTGTGTGCCTTGGCGGTTGATGCTATTGGCGCAGAGAACGTACATGGACTTTTGATGCCGTCGCAGTTCTCTACCGACCATTCCGTGAAGGATGCCGAGGATTTGGCAAAGAACCTTGGGGTCTCGTATGATATTGTCCCTATCCGACCCATTTTCGACCAGTTGAGGCTGTCTATGCAACCCATTTTTGGCGACCGTCCCGAAGATGTTACCGAAGAAAACATGCAGGCCCGCATTCGTGGTACCATAGTGATGTCGTACGCCAACAAATTCGGTGCCTTGGCGCTCAACACTACCAACAAGTCGGAGGCGGCAATGGGCTATGGCACGCTTTACGGCGACAGTTGCGGTGCTTTGGGCGTGATTGCCGACCTTTACAAAACCGAGGTTTATGAGCTCTCCAACTGGATTAACCGTAATGGTGAGCGCATTCCACAGAATACCATCGACAAGGCTCCATCGGCCGAACTGCGTCCCAACCAAAAGGACACTGATTCTTTGCCCGACTATGCCGTGCTGGATGCCATTCTCAACCTCCATATCGAGGAACAACTGAGTCAAGACGAGATTGTTGAGGAGGGCTACGATGCGGAACTTGTAGCTACTGTTTTGCGAAAGGTGCGCATCAACGAATGGAAACGCTTGCAGTTCGCCCCGTTGCTGAAAGTCTCTCCGATGAGTTTCGGTCTCGACCGCAGGGTGCCTATCAGTTGATGATGTAAGTGGTGAAAAGAGAATGTCTGTCAGATTCAGACGCTATGACCATAAAGCTTAACGGTCGGCGATCGCCGACCGTTAATTGTATTATCGATTGTTAGTTGATAGGCTGAACCACTTTTCTAAGCTGTTCGATGTCGAGCATCTGGTAGGTGATCTTTGTGGTGTCGGCGAAGTTCTCCTTGTTGTTTTTGTATCTTTCTTCATCGTAAACCGAGGCCTGTTCAAACAGTGTCTTGGCGATTTCTTCCTTCATCTCGACAAACTCCAATTCGCCTTTTTCCAGTTTTTTGATGCTCGATTCGGAGAGGTATTGACTTACTGCTTTGATTTGTTTTGGCGACAGTTTCCCTTTCTCGTCGAGAGAGTGCTGCAGTTCGGGGAAATTCACCCATCCCGTAATGGTGGTTTCCAGCAAGGCTATGTTCTTGCGGTTCTTGTCGGTGTAGTAGCCAAGGTAGGCGTGACAAGGCTCCACGAAGATTACGGGTTTCAATCCAATCTTGCGCAAAATGGAGGCAAAAAATACGCAAGCGTCAACACAATTGGCTTGACGAGTGTTGTACACCTCGTCGAAGAACCTGATATGCTGTACGTTGGTGCGTTTCGAAGGGTTCGAGGTGCAGGAAATCGACGAATAGGCAATTCCGTGGTTCAGGGCGTAGTACCAAATGGCAAACACCTGTTGCTTGACCTGCTCTGCGTTTTTCTGGTATCCGTTGAATCGCGTTACCACATTGAGGTTGAGCGTCTCCGTGAGGATGTTCTCGATGTAGGGGTGGTCCTCGTTTACATAGCCGGCAAACATCCATCTCACATCCACGTTGTGTCCTGTAGTGTCGCGTAGGCTCAGCGGACATTCGTTCACGGAGCGGTATTGCAACTTCAGATTCTTGATGTCAACCTCTTCGTCGTTGATGAAACAGGTGAAAGTCAAGTCGATGTTGCCGCTTTGGCGTGTGGCGTAAAGCTTGTCGTACTTCCATTTCACGATAGGGTGGAAGGTGTATCGTTCTCCCTTCTTGGAAAGCGTCTCTTGCAGAATGGTAACGTAGTTCAGGCTTGAGGAGTCGAGTACCACGCGAAGCACTCCGTTGTTCACGGGACTGGTGACGGAAATGGTGAACGGTTCCAGTTCTGCAGGACCATTGTAATTGTTCAAAGCGAGGAGAAAGGAAGGGTAAAGCTGGTTGTCGAAGGTGGGGTTGTAGCTTGCGCTGAATTTCACCAAATCGGGGTCGAACGAACTTTTGTGGCGTGCATGGAAATCGCATGCAGTCAAGCAGATGGCCGCCAAAATCAAGGCAAGGAAATTCTTCGCTTTGTTCATTGTCAATTAGTTCATAATTCCACTGATAAGTACAACTGTCAAGGCAATGGGTGCCACAAAGCGTGCCAGGAATCTAAAGACTTTGTAGTAGCCAATCTTGAGGACTCCATGGTTGGAAAGTTCGTCTCGAACATCCTTCTCGGGCATGCCCCATCCTAAGTAGATGACGGTGAGCAGGGCGCAGATTGGGGGCAAGTAGATGGAGTTGAGGTTGTCCACAAAGTCAAAGATGGCGTCGCCTCCAATTTTAACGCTGCTTAAAACGCCGTTGCTCAGCGAGATGATTGCAGCCATCGCCATGGTGGCAAGGCCGAAGATAATGGTGGATTTCAGGCGTGGGCTGCCGATGGTCTCCGAAAGCCATGCAGACAGACCTTCCAACAAGGAAATGTTGCTGGTGAGAGCTGCAATCACTACCAAGAGGAAGAATATGGCAGCAAAGATAGAACCTACCACTGGAGTCATGGAATTGAATACCTGAGGCAATACGTTGAACACCAGTCCGGGTCCGCCGGCAGGTTCCAATCCACAGCTGAACACGGCGGGGAAGATGGCGATGCCGGCAAGAATGGCGATGAGTGTATCGCTTGCGGTAATCCACAAAGAGGTCTTAAACAGATTGTCGTCCACAGGAATATAAGAACCATAAACCACCATGACACCCATGCCAACCGAGAGCGAGAAGAGCGCCTGCCCCAAAGCGGCAAGGATGCCTTCGCCCGTAAGTTTGGAGAAATCGGGGTTGAAGAGGTATGCCAAACCCTTGGAAGCACCTGGCAAGGTGAGGGAACGCACGCAGAGAATCAGAATCAGCACCAGCAAGAAGGGCATCAGGATTTTTGAGATGCGTTCGATACCGTTCTGCACACCACCGATGATGATGGCTCCCGTGATGATAGCGAAGATCGCCATGTAGATGATGGGTCTTCCTGCGCTCGTGGAGAAGAGTTGGAAATGACTTTCAACGGCTTCGGCATTCTGTCCCAAAGCGGCAATGGTTCCCGTGCAGGAGTCGGCGAAGTAGTTCAGCACCCATCCCGAAATCAGGTGATACTGCGATTGGATGAAAAACAGCGTGATGACACCCAAAATGCCGATGATGGTCCATCCCTTGTGTTTGGGGGTGAGGGTGGAGAATGCTTTTGCGGGGGAGTGCTGCGAGCGGCGGCCGATGACAAATTCACTCATCATCAGCACCATGCCAATCAGGAACACAAAGAGCAGATAAACGATGAGGAATGCTCCACCGCCGTATTTGCCACAGATATAGGGAAAACGCCAAATGTTGCCCAGTCCGACGGCGGATCCTACGGCAGCCATGATGGCTCCAATGCTCGATGAAAATGAGTTTTTTTGTTCAGCCATAATAAAATAAGTTTTGTTAGTTTGTGTTAGTTTTTTTCTTGATGTTAAGGTTATTCAACTCTGTCAGGGTTTTGGTTCACAAAGTCGGCCCACTGCTGTTTCTTGCTTTTCGTTGACTTTTTCGGCTTGAGTTGCTGACGTAGGTCATGAAGTGGGTCGCTCTGATCGAGAAAGCAAGTGTAAGCTACTGCGAGTGCGTCTGACGCGTCCCTGTATTGAGGCAGTTCGTCGAACTTGAAGATGGATTGCATCATCATTGCCACTTGGTCCTTCGATGCCACGCCGTTGCCGGTCACGCGTTGCTTGATGATGGCTGGCTCGTATTCCGTATAGCTCAAATCTCGGCTCATGGCGGCGGCTATGGCGATGCCCTGTGCCTTGCCGAGCTTGATCATGGATTGCGGATTCTTGCCCACAAAAGGCGCTTCGATGGCGAGGTGGTCGGGATGAAAAGAGTCGATGATGCGTTGCGTAGAGTCGTAGATTTTGCGCATCCGCAACTTGAAATCGCTGATTTTTTTCAGATAAAGCACATCCATAACCAACAGTTTGGGCGATTCGTCCATGTCGGTTTCCAGAATGCTATATCCAAGTATCTGAGTACCAGGGTCGATTCCAAGTATAATCATTTTGCAAAAATACGAAAAAGATTTCACTCTGTCGTCGCATTCTTTGTGTGAGATTGCACGAAAAGAAAGTAAAGGATGCATGTCAATACAATAGTCTATAAAAAGTTCACCCAAAATAAAATAGTTTGAATTGTTATATGTATCTTTGTACTTTGAAAACAAGATTGTATCTGTAAATCTGAGGAAGTATCAGTTGTCTTTTAACCAGAAAATACTACAATGGATGTAAATAAGAAGGAACTGACGGAACAAGAAATTCGAACGATGTTCATTACACCTGCCTTGATTGCAAAAGGTTGGGAAGTGCCTAAAAATATGCGTGAAGAATATTACTTCACGGATGGCCGAGTGATTGTTGCTGGTCGTCAGCATTCTGTTGCCGAAGGCAAAAAGGCTGATTATCTGCTTTTCCATAATTGGAAACCCATTGCCGTTTTGGAAGCCAAAGACAACAAACACGCCGTCGGCGGTGGCATACAGCAAGCCATCGACTATGCTCAAATCCTGGATTTGAAGTTCGCCTATTCCAGCAACGGCGACGCGTTTTTGGAACACGATTTCACCACTGGAAAGGAAACCGAACTGAAAATGGACGAGTTTCCAACAGAAGATGATTTGTACCAGCGTTATCTTGCCAGCAAAAATTATAGCGACGAGGAACAGAAAATAGTTGAGACTCCCTATTATTTTGATGCCTACAGTTACGAGCCACGTTACTACCAGCGTATCGCCGTTGACCGCACGGTGGAGGCCATCGCCAAAGGGCAAGAACGTATCCTTATCGTGATGGCCACCGGAACGGGAAAGACTTACACCGCTTTCCAAATCATCCACCGGCTGCACAAGAGCGGCGCCAAGAAGAAAATCCTATACCTCGCCGATCGCAATATCCTGATTGATCAGACGATGGCGCAGGACTTCAAACCTTTCAAGAAGTTTATGACCAAAATCACTTCCGTGGGCGAAGGTGAAGAGAAAATCGACTCCGCATACGAAGTGTATATGGCTTTGTATCACCAATTTGTGGGAAAAGAGGACGAGCTGGATCCGTTTTTGGAGGTACAGAAGAACTTCTTCGACCTCATCATTGTAGATGAGTGTCACCGCGGCAGTGCGAAGGACGATTCCGCCTGGCGCAAAGTGCTTGAATATTTCGATAGCGCCACGCAGATAGGCATGACGGCCACGCCCAAAGCCGTGGAAGGCGCCAACAATCTCGACTATTTCGGCGAACCCGTTTACACCTATTCGCTGCTGCAAGGTATCAACGACGGCTTTCTTGCGCCCTATCGCGTCACCGCCGATTTCATCAACGTGGATTTGCAGGGCTGGACTCCGGAAGAAGGCGAACTCGACCTTTTCGGACAGGAGATTGAGCTGAAACTCTACCAACGACAGAATATTGGACGGGACATCGCCATTAAGTTGCGGCGCAAAGTGGTAGCCCGCCGCATCGCGCGAATGCTGCACGACATCGGCAGGATGACCAAAACTATCGTCTTCTGCTCCGACATTGAGGAAGCCGCCGAGATGCGTTCCCTCCTCGTGAGTATGAATGCCGATTTGTGCAAAAAGAATCCGTATTATGTTACGCGCATCGTGGGAGAAGACAAAGAGGGCAAAAAACAGTTGGACAATTTCATCAGTGTAGATGAACCCTATCCGGTTATCGTAACCACTTCCGAATTGCTTTCCACGAGCGTGGACTGCAAGACCTGCGGACTCATCGTCATCGACAAGGAGATTGGCTCAATGACCGAGTTCAAGCAAATCATCGGGCGTGGCACCCGACTGCGCAAGGACAAAGGCAAGTGGCACTTGGAGATTTTGGACTTCCGTAATGCAACCGCCAAATTCAAGGATCCCGAGTTTGACGGCGACCCGGAACCACCTGCCAAAAGCCCCGCGAAGTACAACATAGACAATGATGGCGGTTCATCTGACAGTTTCCATGAAGATGAAGTACATTATAATGCACGTACCAAATATGTCATCAACGGGCAGGACATCCGCATTGAGTCGGAGATTGTGAGCGTATTGGGCGAAGACGGCAAGACGATGCGCACGGAAAGCGTGCAGACCTTTGCCCGCAAGCAGATCCGCCTACGTTATGAAACCCTCGACCAGTTCATCCAGACCTGGACGGAAACCGAGCGCAAGCAGGCCATCCTCGACGAACTGAAAGAGTACGCCATCCTCATCGATGCCGTGCGCGAGAAGAATGCCGCCCTGAAAGATGCCGACATCTTCGACATCATTTGCCACGTGGCGTACGACCAGCCGCCGCTCACCCGCAAGGAACGCGCCAACAACGTGAAGAAGCGCAACTACTTCGGCAAGTACGAGGGCAAGGCGCGCGAGGTGTTGAAAGCCCTGCTCGACAAGTACGCCGAAAACGGCATCCTCGACTTCGAGCGCGCCGACATCCTGGAAATCCCGCCGTTCAACCTGATTGGCAAGCCCACCAAGATCATCAAGCTCTTCGGCGGCCAAGACGGCTTCGAAAAGGCGATAAAAGAATTAGAAGAAGAAATTTATAAAGAAATTGCATAAACCACTGCCGCTTTTAACAAACAACAAGAAGAAATTAATAAATTGAAAACTCAGTAGTAATAGAAAACAACAAATATATGGAAATCAACATCTCAAAAAAGAATACCATTCAAGATATGACGGATTGGTTTTGTTCGGCTCCACCCAAGGGAGGCAAAGAGCAATGGAAAGAAGGAAGAAGTGCTCTTGAATTTGCACGTTTCGCAACCTCCAAAAGTTTTGAAAATCTTATAAATAAATTGGTTAAAGACCTTGATCTGAAATCAAAGAGCTTTGAGTGCGAACCTGAAGCCGAGACATCATTTCCTGTTGAAAAGATGGGCTACGGAGGACCAAGAAATCACGATCTGCTAATGATTGGCGAAGATTGTATCATCGGTGTTGAGGCAAAAGTTTCCGAAGCATTTGATAAAACAATCCGCGAAAAACGAAAGGATGCCAAATCTAATATGGAACAACGCTTGAACGGCGCCATTAAATATATTTTTGGAGATAACAAACCTGAAAATGTTGAAAATTTGAAATATCAACTTTTCTCAGCCATTATTGGCACCACTGAGGAAGTTAAAAAAGCGAAAAATCCCAATATCAATACCGCAGTAATTCTTATTTTAGTTTTTACAGGAGATGTGGCTGAGGTAAAAGAAGGTGAAGTTGAAAGAAACAACAACGATTATAAAGATTTTATTGAGACTTTACACGTTGACGAAAAGGGTGGTTTCAAAGTCGCCGATACAGACTCAATTCAGTGCTACATTCGCAAAATAGAAGTCGGAATCAAAAAAAACATTACTTATAATTTCTAATCCCCCCCCTTATGCCCGTCAACAACATCATCAAACGAATACAGAACATCATGCGCTCCGATGCCGGTATCAACGGCGACGCACAGCGCATTGAACAGATGACCTGGATGTTTTTCCTGAAAGTGTATGACACGCAGGAGGAAACCTGGGAGTATAAAGCACATAAGGACAAGAAAGAGTATGTCAGCATTATTCCCGAGCCACTGCGGTGGCGCAACTGGGCTATCGACAACAAAGACGGCAACGCCCTCACCGGCGACGCTCTGCTGAACTTCATCAACAATGCCCTCTTCCCCGTCATCAAAGGTCAGAACGTGGAATACGACGGACAAAAAATCAAGGGCATTGCGGTGACCGCCGACACGCCACGATCCAAAAGCATCGTGCCAGAGACTTTCGCCGACCTCAACCAGTATATGAAAGACGGCACCCTGCTCCGACAGGTGGTGAACATCGTGAACGAAATCGAGTTCGATGATGCGGAAGACCGCCACACCTTCGGCGACATCTACGAGGGCATCCTCAAGGACTTGCAGTCGGCGGGCAATGCGGGCGAGTTCTATACGCCGCGCGCCCTCACCGACTTCATCGTGAAAATGCTTAACCCGCAACTGGGCGAAACCTTCGGCGACTTCACCTCCGGCACGGGCGGGTTCCTCACCTCCGCACTCAACCACCTCGCCCCACAGGTGAAATCGGCCGCCGACAACGACAAACTGCAACGCGCCGCCGTGGGCCAAGAGTGGAAGCCACTCCCGTATCTGCTGAGCATCACCAACCTGCTGCTGCACGACATTGAAGCGCCCAACATCCGCCATTGCGACTCGCTCGGCACCAACGTGAGCGACTTCAAGGAGAGCGACCGCGTGGATGTCATCGGGATGAA
>JAZLKZ010000132.1:0-19185 GCA_045597845.1 Bacteroidales bacterium
ATCCCTCACTGATAAAACTCCACTGAGAGACCTATTTGAAAAGACTATTCCCAACGATGTCAAAGAACACGATTACACCCTCTTTGAGGGACTTTATTATTAATTTTAAATTAGTCCCAATTTTAACGGGACACTAATGTATGCGAATTTATTTCTTTTTCCCGCGGCGCTTTTCTTGATCCTTATCTATCTTTTCCAGCACAGAGCGTTTTATTGTAACGATTCTCTGCCCAGGATGAAAGATAATAACGCTGTTGAGGGCAGTGCTTAGCACAAATAAACTCTCAACTCCCGCAGGTTGCGCATAAAGAAGAAATAGGCAGACCTCCGTGGGAGTCATATAAGGATTGTCGGGCGTATGAGAAAGATACAAAGACTTCGGCACCGCATCCTCTTTGTTCCAATTGAGAGGAATGAAACTACGGTGATATCGGTGTATCGCCACAAGATGATTGTTGTTGTCAAAGTCACACGAAAAATCATTCCCGAAAGGTACTACGCCTTGATTCTTCGCGCTCATCGTAAAGTAACTACGCGTAATTTCCTCGTCAATTCGAATAAAATCAAGATTACAGCCAAAATCACTTTGTGGAAACCCTGATAGACTATCTTTCACAGCGTCAAAAGTCAGACTTTGCAATAGTTGCGTTCTCTCCGCCTCGGCTTGCTCTAAAAGAGAGAGCGGTCTGGAAGTAGTGTCGTAGTCCATTTGGAAAGTTGAAAAGCACATCCAATACTCGAAGACACAACGACTCCTATCCTGACTAAAATAAACAGTGTGGAGCGTGTCATTCGATTCGGTGGTAAAGTAGCCTCCCACGTCGTTATATTCAGGATTGAACTCCCAAAGCTGGTCGGTAGATATCCATGCTATACGCTCGTGATAATAGAGGTGTATTCCTTCGGAAAGAATACTGTCGTGAATCCTGTCGATGGTCTCTTGACTGGGCATTCGCCGATTTTTCCTGTTTTTGGCAGAGCCGTCTGGAACAGCCAACAACAGCAATGCGCAAAATACAAACAACAATCTCTTGTTCATCACTAAGATATTATGATTTCTATACTTAAATAACGTATTTTGGGCTTACATATTACACAATCGGGCGGCAACGATTGTTGCCGCCCGACTATAAATGAATTCTATTTCAAGTTACTTGGTAACACGTTCAAGCCACTTGACCATGCCGAACATGACACACATCGATACGAAGCAGATGGCGAGGAATACGCCCCAGCACTTCCAGATTGGCCATGCGTTGAGCATGATAGGACCAACAAAGATGAAGAGGTTTCCAATAGCGGTAGCACCAAGCCACAAACCCTGGCAGAGACCCACCATGTGGCGAGGAGCAACCTTAGATACGAAACTCAAACCGAGTGGGCTGATGAACAACTCTGCAACAGTAAGGAAGAAGTAGGTTACAATCATTACCCACGGAGCCGCCTTGGCAAGACCTTGAGCTGTCATTTGTGCAAAATCCATAGCGCGGAACTCGTCTCCAGAAGGATAGTTGCTAACGATAGAGAAAATCATCAAGAATAAGTACGCACAACCTGCGATACCCATACCCAACGCGATTTTGCGAGGAGTGGAAACGGGTTTACCCTTGCGAGCAAGCGCAGCGAAGATACCCATTACAAGAGGCGTAAGAATGATTACAAACAAGGGGTTGAGAGCCTGCCAGATTTCGGGTGCGAGCATATCGGAGTTGACGAAGTCGCGCGCGAAAACGGAAAGCGACTGGCCATTCTGGTGGAAGGAGAGCCAGAAGAAGATAGCGATGCCAAGCACTGCGAAAAGGGCAGCCATACGCTGCTTGATTTCCTTGGCCATGGCAGCTTTTTCTTCGGGAGTGTAGTCAACAACCTGAGCGGCTTCTTTCTTGCTGGGCTGGGGGAATTTTTTCTTCTGGGTGAAGAAGATGGTAAGGGAGATCAACATTGCAACGACAGAGACGATGAAAGAGAAGTGAACGCCCTGGTTGAAGGTTAGGATGTAGTCGGAGCAGAATTGGGAAAGATCGGTAGGAATGACTCCGTCAGCGACCGATTTGGTCATAGTCTCAGTGAACTTCTGGGTAGCTTCGCCGTTGGCAAGATACTGGTGGCAAAGGCCAGACATATCAGCATTATATACGAAGTTGTGAGCTTTGAGCCACCACTCACGGAGCAAAGGAGCGATGAAAGGAGCGATCACACCACCGATATTAATGAATACGTAGAAAATCTGGAAACCGCTATCGCGCTTATCCTTAGCCTCAGCGAGAGCCTCGGGGCTTACCTTTGCAGCTTCAGCCTCGAAATTGTCGTACATCTGACCAACGAGAGCTTGCAAATTGCCCTTGAAAAGACCATTACCAAAGGCGATGCAGAGCAAAGCAAAGCAAGTGAAAATCAAAATTCCCAACCAAGCACCATTGCCATCGACAATCATTCCATCAACACTCTTGCTAAACAATGGGATAGCCATGCCTACATAACCCAAAGCCATGATGACAAGACCCCATTGAATGGTACGGTTGTAGTTCTGGGTGCGGTCGGCAATGATACCACCCACCAAACTCAAGACGTAAATTCCAAAATAAAATACGGAATAAATAACGCCAGCGGTACCGTCTGAAAGGCCAAACTTGGAGACAAGGAAAAGCAACAAGATGGCGTTCATGATATAATAGCCAAAGCGCTCGCCCATATTGCTCAATGCAGCGGCGATAAGGCCTTTGGGATGCTTCTTGGCTTCCGTCAAATAGAAAATGATGAACGGAATCACCACTACAAGGATACAGGCAAAAATCACCCATGTTGCGTGATTCTGCCAAAGGGATTGAATAGATAGTAGATTCATGTTTTTTTGTTTTGATTATTATAATTGCTTAATTAAATTATACTTAACATCAACACAAGTCACGAATCACCTTTAGGCAATTCGCACGTATTACATTGCAAAGATACATTTATTTTTGAATTTATATAAGTTTTGCGTCATTTTTTCGTTATTCTGCTATGATGCAAGAACTAAAGTCAACCCTCTACAGACTCCAGCAAGGTGGTACAATTCTCTACCCCACCGACACCATTTGGGGCATTGGATGCGACGCTTCTAACGCCGACGCCATAGAAAAGATCTATCAAATCAAGCAGCGCGACCACTCCAAATCTATGCTCATTCTCTGCGCCGGCAAGGCTCAAGAAGTGCTACACGAATGGGAATCGCTATTGCAACCCTATTTCTCGGGAAGACCTACAACATTCATCATCCCTGCAGAAAAACTTCCCTTTCGGCTTGCAGAAAACCTCTTGGCAGCCGACGGCACCATCGGCATCCGTTTCCCCCAGCATGATTTCTGCCAAAAGCTCCTGAACGCCTTCGGCAAACCCATCGTGAGCACTTCCGCCAACTTTTCGGGAGAACCTTCACCCAAGCACTACGAAGACATCAGCCACAAACTGAAAAGCAAGATAGACTACTGCGTATCGCCCTTGCCCGAATTCGAGAGTGGCGAAACCAACGGCTCCCGCATCCTCAAAATCCTCCCCGAAGGAGAAGTGCAAGTGATACGGAAATAAAAGCAAAGGGTGACGATTGTTCACCCTTTGTTTTTTCTATAATATCTATTATTTGCTTTCTATTTTTGTGTTATCATTGAATCACAATACAATTCCAGCAGCCTCTAACAGCTCCAATTCTGTTTTCTTTTTTGATGCCTTCCTTGGATGTTCGTTGACATACGATATAAGTTGCTGCATTTTGTTGTAATAATCTACCCAATAATCCGTTATCGTACTATATTTAGATGGCTGAAGATTGTCGTGAATATATTGGAAAGTATAATAAATCACTGTATAGACATTTGTTTGAGGCTTGTCTCGCATCAACTCTTTTGCTATATTGGTCCAACCTGACTGATACTTTTTCTCCAACTCTCGTGTCATTGATCTTATTTCAAGTAAATAAGTAGCTTCTATCACATACATTTCTTTAGGAACAGCATTATTGATATTTTGAATAGACTGCACAAAACTCTCATATTCCTGTCTAAGAGTGTTAATTTTTGCTACACAAATATTGACATCGTCCAATGATTTAGCACCTTTTAACGTGTCATATAATGACAACAAATGATTGTATATTCCAATATTTTCAATATATACATCTACGTCAAACCTCCGCTCTATTTTTTTAATCTGCCAATCCGAAGGAATTTTTGGGGTAAGAAAATCTATATTTTTATATTCATATCTCTTCCAATCACCCTGTTCGTAGCAAGTTCCTCCGCCATACCACTTAGGAAGAATTAATTGAATGTGAGTACGATTCACTTCGTACAATACCCTTTCATAGCGATTTATGCTATCATTTATCTGATATCGCAATCTCTTTTTCAAATACTCTTCTTCTTGTTTTGCTTTGTAAAATTTTTCTATTTGTTCATGTTGTTCAGGATGATACACACGATTCATGTATTCTTTCCAAAATTCTTCAGCCGAATGCGTTTTCAAATAGTTATTTATTTCCACGGTATCGAATTTTTCATAATGAGTAATTTCAACAATTCCATTCTTATACTCAAACGACCCAATTTCATAATCATAAAGAGGAGAAAAGTAGCTAGGATTGAATAGCCCACCATGGGATTGTTCTAACGGAATATATGCAAATTGTCCAACCGCAAACTGGTAACATGCATGGTCAGTGTAACACATACCATACCAATTTTTTCTCCAAATTGATGTTTTTGATTCTTTCCATTCTTTTACATATTGTTCGTATTCTTCAAGCGATATTTTTTTCTGCTCCCCATCAATACTCACATTCGGGTTATATTCCACACCATAAGGAAACTTTATTCCGTTAAACTCAACAATCGTATCGTTCTTAAATATTACTTTTTGGCTAAAATTCTTTTCATCATTGTTAATGTATTCTCCAAACACTGATTTCTTTTGAGCTCTATTGTAGACCTTATCTCTTCGTTTTTCCACATACGAGCAACTCCACTCGCCGTCTGCCAAACCATTTTTATAGCGCGTAATCATTGTGCCATTAACTGTCAAATACGATCCATCTGCGTTGTAATCTGGGCTATATATATCTTTTATGCTCACCGTCCATTTCCAAATACCTTCTCTTTTCCCTTTACTATAACTGCCAGTTACTTTTTCATAAACATTTGCATTGTTGATGCCTCTTGCTTCAAACGTAAACGGACCATCATATACTTTTTCTCCATCAACCTCTATGTAGGAATAGGTATAGGTCACATTTCTTGTGATATCTCTAAGTGCCCATGGTTTCCACTTATCTACCTTTTCTGTGGCTGTTTTGCGAGTCTGAGCAAACACGGTTGCCGAGCCCAGAAGCAACAATACGAGAAACGTTATTGGTTTATAATTTAATATTTTCATGATATACTTATTAATTGGTTGAACGTAATAATTGAACGTAAGATATGGCAAATATGCCAAATCAATGAATGATAGGAGCCGTCATCTAATGCTCTTTGTCCTGAAATCATACCTGTAAACAAAACAGGGACACGATAAGATTTGCCGTCGGTCTCTATCTCCACGAAATCAACGCCTAAATCATTGTTCCATTGGAAAGGGGAACCTGGCTGCCAATTTTTGCACACTTCATTTTGAAATATCTTGCTTGCCTCAGCATTAGCCACAACGATAAGTTTGGGATTGGACGCTGCTATAATTTGTTTGGAAATGTTCAACTGAGTGTCAAAGAAATCTTTCATGGCGGATTTCATTTCCATTACTTTTTCTTGAGATGCGTGTCTGACGAAATAAAGATCGTGGTGGGCAAATGGGAAAGAGGTTCCCAATGATTGATTTACAAGTTCCGTGATTTTCTGTATTCTTGGAAAATAAGCATTATCATATTCTGAATAACAGAAAGATGACGATTCGTCACCCTCCTTGAATGAGGGATTCATTCCGACGAATAAAATGGTATTTTGTGAGAGTTTTTCTTCTATTGCGTAACCTCTCTGCAGAATTTCTCTATATTCGGGTTGCAGTTGCTCTTGATTGGCAAATAGTTCATCCAAATTCTTTATTTCATTTTTATTATTTATGTCGTTCATTTGAAATAGTATAAATGAATATTTAGCGATTATGTTGTGTCAGACAAAGGTTGATATACGAACAAAAAAAAGCGTGGCACTTTTCGCTTTCATCAGATCTTTTGAGGCCTTCGACTGCCTGACTACCCTAACTACAACGAGCAAAGCCCACGCCAAAAGGCGGGACAACGCTGCTTTACTCTAAGGTAGTCTAAAAGAAGTGTCGAAGTTCCAAAAGACCCAGTGTTAAGCTACTTCGCTTTTCCTATTATAATGTGCGTATCAGTTATGCGCTATGCTTCATCGGCAAATATATTGGTTAACAATCTATTACTTATTATTGAATATACTTTCTATCAATGTCTGACAAATGCAAATATACGCTTTTTTTGAAACTTACTATATTATCAATCTTTATATTCTTTGAGATACCGCTCTATTTGAGGTTTAATGACTGGGATGTCCTGTTCAATTACCTGCCACAATTGACTTGGGTTAATTGCATAATAACCATGGACCAATACATGACGCATTGACTCAATATCTCTCCACGGCAATTCCTTATGGCTGTTTCGAAAATCTGCTGTCAGCATATAAACCGCCTCCCCTATCATTTCCACATGCTTGACAAAACCATAATACAAAATCGGATTGGACCTCATCAAAAGTGTATTTTTGCCTCCACTCCAAGAGGACATTAGAAATATCAAGAATATGCTGCAGACGGTCAAGGTCTTTAATTGGCTCTCTCATAAATCAAAATTTTATCTTTTTCGACTGACGGGACTGCAAACGGGAGCAGGCAACCTTTCTCGACCATATCCACCTTACGGCCTATACAGTCGCTAAGTTCATTCATTATACGGCAGATTGTAAGCAAAGAAAGACGATTGCTGTCGTCATACGTAACAAGCAAATCGACGTCACTATCAAGCGTTTCTTCACCTTTTGAGCAAGACCCAAAAAGGTAAGCACGTTTGACAGGTTGTTTTGGAAAAACTGCTGAATCAATGGAATGATTTTTTCTGTGGATTCACTTATCATATTCTATTATCCTTATGTCAACAAAACACTCACAACAGATTCATTTTAATCATATTGTTTTATACCAATAAATTACAGTACAAAAGCAGCTTTTGATGCTACACTTATTACTAAAAAATGCACATTGCAAATATACACTTTTTCTTCGAAATAATTGACTAATCATAAAAGTGAGGTGGACAAATATGAATTAGGGCGGGCGTTGCAATGCAACGCCCGCCCTGGTTATTCGTCAAAAATCATCATGCCTTGCCAATCATGTCGTAGGGGATGGTATCGCCCATGGGAGCATTAGAAGGCTCCTGAATGGTACCAAACTGCTTCTCGTATTTCTGGATGTTGTCGTTGAGCGCCATCAGCAAGCGTTTTGCGTGGATGGGGTTCATAAGAATTCGACTGCGAACAGTTGCACCCTTGACACCGGGAAGAAGTTGTGCGAAATCGAGCACCATCTCGGATGGGCTGTGAGAAATGACTACAAGATTGCTATAAACACCGCTCGCCACATCGGCATTGATGTCGAGATTAAGATTTTGCTGATTGGGATTGTTTTTTTCCATTTGTTTGGGATTTGATGGTTGATAAAAAAAGAATCCCTGCACAAAATGTACAGGGATTCAGAATATTGATGTTAACTATTTTTCAGCCTTGGCAGCTTCAAGTTGCTCGGTGTTGCCAACACGGAGATGTTGGTATTCGCGCAAACCTGTACCTGCTGGGATGAGATGACCTACAATGACGTTCTCCTTCATGCCTTCAAGGAAGTCCTGCTTAGCGTTAATTGCAGCCTCGGTAAGAACCTTGGTGGTCTCCTGGAAGGATGCGGCAGAAATGAAGCTCTTGGTCTGCAAGGAAGCACGAGTGATACCTTGCAAGATCTGCTTGGCGGTGGCAGGCTTGGTGTCGCGAGCCGTAACAAGCTGCTTGTCCTGACGACGGAGCGAGGAGTTTTCATCACGCAACTGGCGAGCTGTGATAATCTGGCCGTTTTCGAGATTTTCGGAATCGCCCTTGTCTTCAATAACCTTCATACCGAAGATATCGTCGTTGGTCTCGTGGAAATCAATCTTGTTGACCAATTCGCCTTCGAGGAAACGGGTATCGCCCGGGTCTTCGATTTCGACCTTGCGCATCATCTGACGAACGATGACTTCGAAGTGCTTGTCGTTGATCTTCACGCCCTGGAGACGGTAAACTTCCTGAACCTCATTGACGATGTATTCCTGAACCTTCATGGGTCCCTTGATGGCGAGGATGTCGGCAGGAGTGATAGCACCTTCTGACAGCGGAGTACCAGCCTTTACATAGTCCTGATCCTGAGCAAGAATCTGCTTGGAGGTCGGAATAAGGTAGTTGCGCTGTTCTCCAGTCTTCGAAGTAATGGTAATTTGACGGTTGTTGCGCTTGAGTTTCTTGTCGATGGAGACGATACCGTCGATTTCGGCAACGATAGCGGGATCGGACGGGTTACGGGCCTCGAACAACTCAGTTACGCGAGGCAGACCGCCCGTGATATCGCCAGCCTTACCGAAGGAACGCGGAATCTTGGCCATGATGTCACCTGCACGAAGTTCCTGACCCTGCTCAACACCAATGTGGGCACCCACGGGAAGGTCATAGACCTTGAGGATATTGCCTTCGCTGTCAACAACATTGAGGGTAGGATTCTTGGTACGCTGACGAGACTCGATGACGACCTTGTCCTGAAGACCAGTCTGAGCATCGGACTCGACGCGGAAGGTGACGTTTTCGATAACATTCTCGAAAGATACACGACCTGCAACGTCGGACATGATAACTGCATTGTAGGGGTCCCACTCGGCAATCATGTCGCCCTTTTCAAGGATATCGCCTGAAGCTTTGTAGAGCTTTGCGCCATAGGGCAGCAATGCTGAAAATACCGTAACATCGGTCTTTACATCAACAATACGCAATTCGGCGGAACGACCCATTACAATACTATAGGTATTGTTCTCTGAATCGGTATAAGGAACATAACGAAGCTCGTCGATTTCGAGACGTCCAGGATACTTGGCCTGCAACGAAGAAGTAGTACCGATGTTACCACCAGCAACACCACCGACGTGGAACGTACGCAAAGTCAACTGCGTACCAGGCTCACCGATAGCCTGCGCAGCGATAACACCGACAGATTCTCCCTTCTGGACCATCTTGCCTGTGGCAAGGTTGCGACCATAGCACTTGGCGCAGACGCCATGCTTGGATTCGCAAGTGAGCACGGAACGGATTTCGACTTCCTCGATAGGAGAGTCTTCGATAGCCTTGCAGATATCTTCAGTAAGCTCTTCACCTGCGCGAACAATGAGTTCGCCAGTGAGAGGATGATAGATATCATGTACAGAGGTACGACCCAAAATCTTGTCGTACAACGACTGGACAACATCCTCGCCTTTCTTGAGTGCGGTGGTGGGCAAGCCACGCAAAGTGCCGCAGTCTTCCTCATTGATGATGACATCGTGAGCCACATCGACGAGACGACGGGTAAGATAACCAGCATCTGCGGTCTTCAAAGCGGTATCTGCCAAACCCTTACGAGCACCGTGAGTAGAAATGAAGTACTCCAGCACTGACAGACCTTCCTTGAAGTTGGAGATAATAGGATTCTCGATAATTTCGTTACCAGCGGCACCGGCCTTCTGAGGCTTGGCCATCAAGCCACGCATACCGGAAAGCTGACGAATCTGCTCCTTGCTACCACGAGCACCGGAATCGTACATCATATAAACAGGATTGAAGCCCTGGTTATCAGCCTTGAGACGTTTCATCAAAGTCTCGGTAAGCTGGTTATTAGTATTGGTCCAAATATCGATAACGTGATTGTAACGTTCGTTGTTGGTGATAAGACCCATAGCGTACTGGGCCATAACCTCTTCGACCTCTTCGTTGGCCTTCTCAATCATCTCATCCTTCTCGGCGGGAATCAACACATCGCCCAAGTTGAAGGACAAACCTCCGCGGAAAGCCTGACGATAACCCATGTTCTTGATATCATCGAGGAAGATGGCGGTAACGGCATTGCCACAAGTGGTGAACAAGTCACCGATAATGTCGCGCAAAGGTTTCTTGCCGAGCACCATATTGATAAAGCCATATTCAGCAGGAACAACCTGGTTGAACAACACACGACCCACGGTGGTGCGGAGACGGTCGGTCTTGATGAAGTGACCCTTTGCGTCAACAACGGGATAGCCGTCTTTGTCGCGGAGAATCTCGAATTCGGTACGGCTGCGTTCAGCGATTTCTGCGGGAGTGCTGCAATCGATATCAGTCAGCAGATTTCCGTCCTTGTCCTTGATAACCTCCATAAAGGTCTTATCGGTTTTTACATATTTGAATTCATCGATACCGTGAGAAGCGGTAAGACGCACGCTGATGCAAGCGTTCTGCGATACGCGTTTCTCATTGAAAGCGATGATAACCTCTTCGGGAGAATAAAATCGAGAGCCTTCACCCTTTACAACCTCTGTTTCGGTAGTGCGACGAGGCTTGGTGGTGTAGTAAAGTCCCAAAACCATATCCTGAGAAGGAACGGTGATAGGTGCGCCGTTGGCGGGGTTGAGGATGTTGTGAGTAGAAAGCATCAACAACTGAGCCTCCAAAATAGCGGCATTCCCAAGAGGAACATGTACTGCCATCTGGTCACCATCAAAGTCGGCGTTGAAACCGGTACAAACAAGGGGATGCAGACGAATAGCCTTGCCTTCAACCAACTTGGGCTGGAAAGCCTGGATACCCAAACGGTGCAACGTAGGAGCGCGGTTCAACATGATAGGATGTCCCTTGAGGATATTTTCGAGGATTTCCCATACAACGGGATCCTTACGGTCAACGATGCGCTTTGCGGACTTGACAGTCTTGACAAGACCACGTTCAAGCATCTTGCGAATGATAAACGGTTTGAACAACTCAGAAGCCATGTCCTTGGGCAGACCGCACTCGTGCATCTTGAGTTCCGGTCCCACCACGATAACCGAACGGCCAGAGTAGTCAACACGCTTACCCAACAAGTTCTGGCGGAAACGGCCCTGCTTACCTTTCAAAGAATCAGAAAGGGATTTGAGAGAACGGTTGGAGTCGGACTTGACACTGGATACCTTGCGGCTGTTGTCGAACAACGAATCCACAGCCTCCTGAAGCATACGTTTTTCGTTACGCATAATGACTTCAGGAGCCTTGATTTCCATAAGTCTCTTCAAACGGTTGTTGCGGATAATAACGCGACGATAGAGTTCGTTGACGTCGGAAGTGGCGAAACGGCCACCATCCAGTGGAACAAGAGGACGCAAATCCGGCGGAATGACCGGAATAATGCTCATAATCATCCACTCAGGACGGTTGTCCATACCACGTGCCTCCATGCGCTTGCGCGATTCACGGAACGACTCGACAATGTTCAAACGTTTGAGAGCCTCTTGTTTGCGCTGATTCGAAGACTCTTTGGAAGCCTTGTCGCGCAACTCGTAAGAAAGCTTGTCGAGGTCAAGCTGGCAGAGCAACACGCGGAGTGCCTCGGCACCCATGCCGGCAATGAACTTATCGGGATTGGTGTCATCCAATTGGTCATTGTCTTCGGGCAAAGATTCGCGGATGGAATAATATTCCTCTTCTGCGAGAAGGTCGAGACGTTTTACAGGTTGGTCGTTCAACATTGCCTTTCCTGGCTGGATGACTACATATTTTTCATAGTAGATAACCTGCTCGAGCTTCTTGCTGGGAATATCAAGCAACGTTCCAATCTTGTTGGGAAGGGAGCGGAAAAACCAGATATGAGCAACAGGAACGACAAGTTCGATATGACCCATACGTTCACGACGAACTTTTTTCTCAGTTACCTCAACACCACAGCGGTCACAAAAGATGCCTTTGTAGCGAATGCGCTTGTATTTACCGCAATGACACTCCCAGTCGCGAGTGGGTCCAAAAATCTTTTCGCAGAAAAGACCGTCGCGCTCTGGTTTATATGTGCGATAATTTATAGTTTCAGGCTTGGTAACCTCACCGTATGAACGCTGCACGATCGAATCTGGAGACGACAAGGAGATGGTTATCGAGTTGAAATCATTTTTTAACTGTGATTCTTGTTTAAATGCCATTTTATTTTGAGCTTTAAGCTTTTAGCTTGAGGGCCTGTAAGCAATTTTCTTTACTTTAACAATGGAGTTTGGCTGAAAGTATTATTCAAAGGTGACTTCCAGACCAAGACCGCGAAGTTCGTGAATCAACACGTTGAAGGATTCGGGAATACCTGGTGTAGGCATGTTGTCTCCCTTGACGATGGCATCATAAGCTTTCGAACGGCCCATGACATCATCTGACTTCACGGTAAGCACCTCTTGCAGCACATTGGAAGCGCCAAATGCCTCAAGAGCCCAAACCTCCATTTCTCCAAAACGCTGACCACCGAAATTGGCTTTACCACCAAGCGGCTGCTGGGTGATGAGCGAGTAAGATCCGATGGAACGTGCATGCATCTTGTCGTCAACCATGTGATGCAATTTCAAATAGTAGATATAGCCAACGGTTGCAGGCTGGTCGAAACGTTCTCCCGTCTCACCATCGTAAAGATAGGTACGGCCATTTTCGGGAAGACCTGCCTCTTGCATGTAGCCATTGATCTGCTCCAATGTAGCACCATCGAAGATTGGCGTCTGGAAACGCTTGCCCAATTCATGGCCAGCCCAACCCAGAACGGTTTCGTAAATCTGACCCAAATTCATACGAGAAGGCACGCCCAGAGGATTCAACACCAAATCTACCGGAGTACCGTCTGCGAGGAATGGCATATCCTCGGCACGAACAATCTTGGAGACAATACCCTTGTTACCGTGGCGACCTGCCATCTTATCGCCCACACGCAATTTGCGTTTCATGGCAATATATACCTTTGCCATCTGCACAATTCCAGAGGGAAGGTCATCACCAACTGTCATCGCAAACTTGTTACGGGTAAAGCGCCCTGAAATCTCACGGAACTTGATATTATAGTTGTTGAGCAACTCCTTGATAAGCTGGTTGGTATCCTTGTCAGTAGTCCACTTGTTGGGGCTTACCTCGGTATAGTCTATCGACTTGAGTGACTTGGCGGTAAACTTTACTTTCTTCGGAATCAGCTCTTCCTTATGGTTGGTATAGACTCCATTGGACATCTTGCCGTTGAGCAGAATCAACAAGCGGTCAACCAATTTATCCTTGAGTTCTTCAATTTCGTAACGATATTCTTCTTCGGGCTTGGCCAGCAACTCTTTCTCCTTGGCGCGAGTCTTGCGATCGCGGATAATGCGTGAGAAGAGTTTCTTGTCGATGACGACACCACGAACCGAAGGAGGCACCTTGAGGGACGCATCCTTCACATCGCCAGCCTTTTCGCCGAAGATGGCGCGGAGCAACTTCTCTTCAGGAGAAGGATCGGACTCTCCCTTAGGCGTAATCTTTCCAATAAGAATGTCACCCTCCTTGACTTCGGCACCAATACGAATGATACCATTCTCGTCAAGATCCTTGGTAGCGTCACCGCTTACATTGGGAATATCACGGGTGAGTTCCTCAACGCCACGTTTGGTTTCACGCACTTCAAGCGTAAATTCCTCAACATGGACTGAGGTGAAAATATCTTCGCGTACGACGCGCTCGGAAATCACGACAGCATCCTCGAAATTGTATCCCTTCCAAGGCATGAAAGCAACCTTCATGTTGCGACCCAAAGCAAGTTCGCCGCCCTGGGTTGCGAAACCTTCGCAAAGCACCTGACCCTTCTTAACCTTGTCGCCCTTCTTGACGATAGGACGAAGGTTGATGGCCGTGCTGTGGTTGGTGCGCTGATATTTGGTAAGGCGATACTCTTTGATATCTTCGTCGAAACTTACGAGGCGCTCTTTTTCGCTTCTATTATGACGAATTACAATCTTAGTGGAATCAACATATTCCACAACGCCGTCAGCCTGCGCATTGAGCAACACGCGAGAATCCTCGGCAACAGACTTCTCGATGCCTGTTCCCACCAAAGGAATTTCGGGGTTAAGCAGCGGAACTGCCTGACGCATCATGTTGGATCCCATCAAGGCACGGTTTGCGTCATCATGCTCCAAGAACGGAATCAACGATGCGGCGATAGATGCAATCTGGTTGGATGCGATATCGATAAGGTCAACCTCATCGGGACTGACAATAGGAAAGTCGGCCTGACGACGAGCCTTGACGCGATTGCTGGTAATATGGCCTTCCGCGTCCTGAGGAGTGGTAGCCTGGGCTACAGTCTTGTTCTCCTCAGCCTCTGCGGAAAGGTAAACAGGGTCTTCTTCCAGAACAACTCTGCCATCAACTACACGCTGATAGGGAGTCTCGATGAAACCGAGGTCGTTGATCTTTGCATAGACGCAGAGAGATGAAATCAAACCGATGTTAGGACCTTCGGGAGTCTCGATGGTACAAAGACGACCATAATGTGTGTAGTGTACGTCACGAACCTCGAAACCTGCACGCTCACGTGACAGACCACCAGGACCCAAAGCGGAAATACGACGCTTGTGCGTGATTTCAGCCAACGGGTTGGTCTGGTCCATGAACTGGCTCAACTGGTTGGTTCCAAAGAAGGAGTTGATGACGGATGAAAGAGTCTTGGCGTTGATAAGGTCGGTAGGAGTGAATGACTCATTGTCTCGCACGTTCATTCGTTCGCGAATAGTGCGTGACATACGGGCAAGACCCACGCCAAATTGATTGTAGAGCTGCTCGCCAACTGTACGGATACGACGGTTGCTCAAGTGGTCGATATCATCGACCTCTGCTTTTTGGTTAATCAGCTCAATCAAATACTTGATGATAGAGGTGATGTCTTCCTTGGTGAGCACGCGCGTCTCCGTAGGAACTTTGAGATTGAGCTTGGTGTTGATTCTGTAACGACCTACATCACCCAAATCATAACGTTTGTCGGAGAAGAAAAGTTTCTCAATACTGCTACGGGCAGTTTCCTCGTCTGGCGGGTCAGCATTACGCAACTGACGATAGATGTATTCAGCAGCCTCCTTGGCATTATTGGCCGTATCTTTCTTCAGTGTGTTGTAAATGACAGAATAATCGATTCCGTCCTTATCTTCGATCTTGATAAGGATGGACTTTATGTCGAGTTCAAGAATTTTCTCAATATGCTCTTCGGTAATTTCAACGTCACGTTCGAGGATAATCTCAGTACGTTCCATAGAAATCACCTCACCGGTATCTTCATCGACGAAGTCCTCAATGCTGGTGTCAACGACACGCGCAGCAAGACGCTTACCGATGACTTTTTTCAAATTGGCCTTGGTCACCTTAACCTCTTCAGCAAGGTCGAAGACGTCCAAGATGTCTTTATCGGACTCAAAACCGATAGCGCGCAACAACGTAGTGACAGGAAGTTTCTTCTTTCTATCGATGTAGGCATACATCACGTTGTTGATATCTGTGGTGAATTCCATCCATGAACCCTTGAAGGGGATGATACGGGCTGAATAAAGCTGCGTACCATTGGAGTGGAACTGCGTACCGAAGAACACTCCCGGAGAACGGTGCAACTGAGACACGACAACGCGCTCGGCACCATTGATCACGAAAGTACCTTTGGGGGTCATATAAGGAATCATACCCAAATAGACCGACTGTTCGACGGCTTTGAAATCCTCGTTTTCAGGATCGTTGCAAGAAAGCTTGAGTTTGGCCTTCAAAGGAACACTATAAGTCAGGCCACGCTCGATGCACTCTTCGATAGAATAGCGAGGAGGATCAATGTAATAATCCAAAAATTCCAAAGTAAAATTACTTCGGGCGTCAGAAATAGGGAAATTTTCCTTGAAAACCTTATAAAGGCCTTCTTCGAGACGGTTGTCAGGATTCGTCTCGATTTGAAAGAAGTCTTGGAACGACTTCAACTGAATGTCAAGGAAATCAGGGTAGTTGAATTTGCGTACGGAAGCGAAATTCACTACTTTGGGTTGTTGCTTTGCCAAGGGACTTAATGATTAAAATTAACAATTAAGAGAGGAGTTGAAAAGAAGTATAGTCCGCGTAGAACACAGAAGTGAGAACAATTATGACAGGGAATTGAGAAACTGGACATCACTGCCATAGCAACAAGGAATAGGCACTCCGGATAGTCCGGAGGCCCTATTCCTCATAGAAATCAAATAGTAGAAGAACTATTTAACCTCAACTTCGGCACCAGCTTCTTCGAGAGCCTTCTTGAGGGCCTCAGCTTCGTCCTTAGAAACGCCTTCCTTAACGGGCTTGGGAGCGCCGTCAACGAGTTCCTTGGATTCTTTCAAACCCAAGCTTGCGAGATCCTTAACAGCCTTTACAACACCAAGTTTCTTGGTTGCATCGGGCACACCCTTAAGGATAACATCGAAAGAAGATTTTTCTTCAGCGGCTGCTGCGCCACCAGCTGCGGGAGCTGCTGCTACTGCGACTGCTGCTGCTGCGGGTTCAATACCGTACTCTTCCTTAAGAACGTCAGCAAGTTCTTTTACTTCTTTTACTGTCAAGTTAACAAGTTCTTCAGCGATAGCTTTAATATCTGCCATGATTGTATTGGTTTTAAATGTTTTACAAATTGTTTTCTTTAATTGACCTATAGGGCGGTCAAGCCCATTTATTTAGACTTATTCAGCCTTTTCCTCTAATGTCTTCAAAACACCAGTGATAGTGTTGCCTGCGGACTGGAGCTGAGAAATAACGTTCTTTGCAGGAGACTGGAGAAGAGCGACAACGTCGGCGATGAGTTCGTTCTTGGACTTGATGTTGACAAGAGCGTCGAGATTTTCTTCACCGAGATAGAAGCATTCTTCAACATAAGCACCTTTAAGAACAGGTTTCTGAGCGCCTTTTTCGTTTGCGCGAAAATCCTTGATCAGTTTTGCAGGAGCATTGTTGATGTTGGAAAGCATTATGGAAGTTTCACCCTTGATCACCGGGAAAAGCTGAGAGTAATCCATGCCGGATTTCTCCATAGCCTTGATGAGAAGAGTGTTCTTGACTACTTCCAACTTAACCTCTTTGCGGAAAGCTGCACGACGGAGCTTGCTCGTGAGTACAGAGTTCAAGCCTCCAATGTCAGCGATGTAGAGATGGGGATAAGCCTTAATCTCTTCGCACAAAGAATCAATAAGCTGGTCTTTTTGTTCTTTTCTCATAATGTTTTACTGATTTGTAGGTTCGAAGATTCAAAATCTTCTAAACTTGAATTGTTACAAAGAAGCGGCTTTAGTGTCAACTCTTACGCCAGGACTCATGGTGCTGCTAACAGCAATGCTCTTTACGTAAGTACCTTTTGCTGCTGAGGGTTTCAGTTTCATGATCATCTGGAGCACTTCACGAGCGTTCTCGACGATTTTCTGATTGTCGAAAGAACACTTGGCTACAGCGGTGTGGATGATACCAAACTTGTCGACTTTGAAGTCAATCTTACCAGCTTTGGCTTCTTGGACAGCCTTGCCTACTTCCATGGTAACGGTGCCAGTTTTGGGGTTGGGCATCAATCCACGGGGACCGAGGATACGTCCAAGTGCACCCACTTTAGGCATAACGCTTGGCATGGTAATAATAACATCTACATCCGTCCAACCGCCTTTGATTTTGGTGATGTACTCATCGAGACCATAATAATCGGCTCCGGCTGCCTTAGCTTCTTCCTCCTTGTCGGGAGTGCAGAGAACCAACACGCGAACGGTCTTGCCAGTGCCGTGAGGCAACGTTACGCTGCCGCGGACCATCTGGTTGGCCTTGCGAGGGTCAACACCCAAACGTACGTCGATGTCGAAAGAGGCATCAAACTTGGTGTAGGTAATGTTCTTTACAATGTCAACAGCCTCTTCGAGAGAATAGACCTTTGACTTGTCGAACTTGGCTAAAGCTTCTTTTTGTTTCTTGGTTAATTTTGCCATGTTTGATTTGTTTTTGTGGTCACCGCGTTTTTTTTACGCTACCACTTTAATTACTTTTGATTGAATTTACTTCGTCAGGGGATTCTCACCCGTAACAGTGATACCCATGCTGCGTGCAGTGCCAGCAACCATGCTCATAGCCGATTCAATAGTGAAGCAGTTAAGATCCGGCATTTTGGCTTCTGCAATCTGACGTACCTGTTCCCATGTGACGGAAGCGACCTTATTGCGGTTAGGCTCAGCAGAACCCTTCTGGGCTTTGGAGACTTCCTTCAACTGAACGGCAACAGGAGGAGTTTTAACTACAAAATCAAAGGACTTGTCAGCGTAAACAGTGATGATGACAGGCACGATCTTGCCAGCCTGATCCTGAGTACGGGCATTGAATTGCTTGCAGAACTCCATAATGTTCACACCCTTTGCACCAAGAGCTGGTCCTACGGGAGGAGCGGGGTTTGCAGCACCGCCTTTAATCTGTAATTTAATCAATCCTGCGACTTCTTTTGCCATTTTGATTGTTAAATTAATGAGTTAAACAAATGTACTATTCTTTTTCCACCTGGTTGAAAGTAAGTTCAAGCGGAGTCTTGCGACCGAAGATCTTAACGGTGACCTTGAGTTTTTTCTTTTCATCGTTAACTTCTTCAATGACGCCAACAAAACTATTGAAAGGCCCATCGATGACTTTCACAGATTCGCCAGGGAGGAATTTCTCCAAGGAATTGTCGGCGCTTTCGAGCTGATCATCCATCTGTCCGAGGATACGATTGATTTCAGCAGGTCGCATGGCGATAGGCTTGCCTTCGCGTTCGCGCAGGAAGTCAAGCACATTAGGAACATTCTGGATAACTGGAATGACCTCGTCGAGAAGATTGGCCTCTATCAATACGTAACCAGGAAAATAGTTGCGGTCTTTGACCACTTTTTTCCCATTACGGATAGAATAGACCTTCTCGGTGGGAATGAGCACCTGCGGTACGAGTTCCTGCCAGCCACGCTTAGCGATTTCGCTTTCGATGTACTCTTTGGCTTTTTTCTCTTTGCCGCTGATAGCTCTAACGACATACCATTTTTTCGCTTGTTGCTCCATTTTGCAGTACTTAAAGAATAGTGAACTATACTTAAATCTTATCAGT
>JAZLKZ010000133.1:0-12800 GCA_045597845.1 Bacteroidales bacterium
TTTTCTGGCTTTAAAGAAGCCTTTAATGTTTTTGGTTATTCTGTTAAAACACCTCCAAGTTCAATAAAAAACTATAGAGATGAATTTGATCCATATTTTCCAAATGGCAGAAAAGGATGGCACAATAGAGAATTGCGTGACTATTGTAGAGAAATAATGACAAACGTTGAAAAATTATCATTTGATGAATTTTATAGACTTATCAATTCTTTTTTATTAGACGAATATGTCTCTCTTGAAGATTTTAAAGTGAACAATAAAAACACAAAACAACGTAAATCAATGACCAATAGATTGATTACAGGGAAAGCTGCTGAAGAATATTTCGTCTTGAATTACGCAAATATTGAACCGTTTTGTAATTATTCGCTGATTGATACAACTAATATGGGCTGTGGTTTTGATTATAAATTATCATTAGGAACTGACAATTTTTACATTGAAGTTAAAGGAATAAATGAAAGACAGGGCAACGTCTCAATGACAGAAAAAGAATATAATATGGCTGAAGATTTAATGGAACGATATTGTTTGTTTATTGTCAGTAACTTCAAGAAAACACCTGAACATCAATTGTTTTTTAATCCCATTAATTCAGGTGATCTTATCTTTCAACGTCAAGAACATCATGTTTTGCAGGTATCTTATTCAACAAATATTAAAAATCAATGAAATATACATTTAAAGTATCTCAAACAATTTATAAGATTATTGAAATTGAAGCTAATAATGAAGAAAAAGCTGCAGAGAACGCTCAACAAATGTTAGAAGAAGGTGAAATTCATTTCGATGATAAACCTTGGCTGGAAATGGAAACTAATATTAAACGTATCTAAAATAAACAATTCCATAATTAAATAGCAATTAAAATATGAAAAGATTACTCGTTCTCACCGGTGGCGGCGATTGCCCAGGCTTGAATGCCGTGATTCGCGCCATCGTCAAGAGAGCCGCCCAAGAGAAAGATTGGGAAGTGCTCGGTAGCATACAAGCCTACAACGGCATCTTGTGGGAACCCACCGAGGTCGTTAGGCTGACGCCAGAGGTGGTGCGTGGCATCCACTTCCGTGGCGGCACCATCATTGAGACCACCAACAAGGGCGGCCCGTTCAACTGGCCCGTCAAAAATGCCGACGGCACCTGGACTTCGGTCGACCGCTCTGATGAGATGCTTCGCAAGCTGCAATATATGGGCATCGACGCGGTCATCAGCATCGGCGGTGACGGCTCGCAGCGCATCTCGCAGAAACTCTACGAGAAAGGCTTAAACATCATCGGCGTGCCCAAGACCATCGACAACGACCTATCATCGACGGAATGCACCTTCGGCTTCCAGACCGCTGTGCAGATTGCCACCGAGGCTGTCGACAAACTCGTCACCACGGCCGCTTCGCACAACCGTGTGTTCGTACTCGAAGTGATGGGTCGCGATGCAGGTTGGATCGCCTTGCACAGCGCTATTGCGGGTGGGGCAGAGGTGTGCCTCCTGCCCGAGTTCCCCTACGACATCCAAGTGGTGAAGGAACGCCTGGAGCAGCGCTTCGACCATGACCGTGGCTTCGCCGTGGTGGTGGCTTCGGAAGGCGCGCGTCCCAAAGACGGACAGCAGGTTTTCGAGATCAGCACGGAGGTGGGCTACGAGAACAAGAAACTGGGCGGCATCGGTCGCCGGTTCATCGAGGAGATGAAGGCGGCGGGCTTCACCCACGACATGCGTGAAACCACCTTGGGTCACCTGCAGCGTGGCGGTGTGCCGATTGCCTACGACCGTGTCTTGTCAGCCGAGTTTGGCGTGAAGGCCTTCGAGATGGTGCTCAACGGACAGTTCGGTCAGATGGTGGCATACCATCATCCCGACCTGGTGGCGGTGTCGCTCAAGGAAGCTATCTCCAAGCCCAACCTCGTCACCATCGACAGCGACTTGGTGAACACGGCGAGAGGGTTGAATATCTCGTTGGGTATCTGATCATAGTGAGAACGCATCCATGGCGAAGAACAAGTTTTATGTAGTGTGGGTAGGTCATAACCCTGGTGTTTACGACCGATGGGATGCTTGTCGGAAGGAGATCGAGGGGGTCAAGGGGGCCAAATACAAGGGGTTCCCTGATCGCACGAGTGCCGAGACCGCTTTCCATGAAGGCCCCGACAACTACTGGGGCAAGGATGTGGCACCCACCGTCGACCTTTCGAAGGCCAAGGAACAACCCGTCAGTCCAGCCATTGCAGTGGATGCTGCCTGTGCCGGCAACCCGGGCAAGATGGAGTATCAAGGTGTTTTCGTTGACTTCGGCGTGCAGCCAGCCAACGCTTACAACCTGTTCAAGAGCCCGGTCTTCGAGAATGGCACCAATAACATCGGAGAGTTTTTGGCCATTGTCCATGCCCTCGCCTTGCAGAAGAAAAACGGATGGAATTATCCCATTTATAGCGACTCCTACAATGCGCAACTTTGGGTCAAGCAGAAGAAATGCAAGACCAAGTTGCAGCCTAACGCCAAGAATGCCTATCTCTTCGAACTTGTCGCCCGTGCCGAGAAATGGCTCAACGAAAACGCCATCGAGGTGCCTGTGCTGAAGTGGAAGACTGAAATTTGGGGTGAAATTCCCGCCGATTTCTGCAGGAAATAAACTAAATATTACCTGCCGACTTTGGTAGGAAATGAAATAAATAGTACTTTTACCTCCTGAAACGCGAAGCGTTCAACGGAGTTAAATACACGATACAAGATGCTGAAATACGACTCGTTTTATTTCCAATGTCCGCATTGCCAAGCCTGGCTCGAAGGTCGCAACCTGAAGGCCGAGCTGGTGAATGAGGCTATCTTGTATTCCGACGGCAAGGTGCTCAACGACAATCTGATTACCACGCCGCAAAAGATGATTATGTGCCCTTCGTGTGGACATAGCTTTTGGGTGGAGCATCCCGAGGAGCCTTTCATCACCTACGAGAAACCCGAGGCCGAGATCTATTCATGGAACACCTGGCGTTTCTTTGGCATCAATTTCTCCGACAACAGGGGAAAGATGGCTTTGGTCAACCACTACAAGACCTTCCTGAAGAAGAGCCACTACGACCCCAAGAAGGAGATTTATTTGCGCCGCTTCCTGTGGTGGGCCTACAACGACTTGCACCGCAACCACCAGCATGTGCGCCTGAAATATTTCCTCAACGGTTTCATGAGTTATGGGGTGTGGCGTTGCAACCGCAAGTTGATTCTGGAGGGAGAGAAGCTGTTCATCAAGAACCACAAAGACTTCACCGATAACCTGAAGCGACTGTTGGCCCTGTTGGAAAAGCACCCTGAGGAACAGATTGACCTTGAAGTACCAGAGATTTATCGCGAGTTGCGACAATTCGATAAGGCGAAGGAATTGCTTGACCAGGTGGGTAGTCGCACGCACTTCACCAACGAAATGCTGCGCCATTCCAAGTGGAAAGACGCCCGCGTGTTTATGGTAACGGGATAAAAGAAAGGGGCGACCAATCGGTCGCCCCTTTTCGTAGTTATTGAATCAATCCTTTTCCCAATCGATCAGGAAAAGGTCGTTGACCCAGATCTCCGTGGTGGAATGACGTTGGCCTTTGTCGTCGGTCCATTCGTTGTTGTGGAGGCTGCCATCGATGGCGATGCGCTTGCCTTTCTTCACGTTCTTCTCAACGCGGTCGGCCACAGGGCCCCATGCCACGATGGGAAACCATTGCGTGTCGGTGACCCACTCTCCGTTAGCGTTCTTGCGGCTCTCGTTTACCGCGATGCGGAAACGGGCGATTTTGCTGTTGTTGAAGGTTTTCATTTCAGGTTCTGCACCCGGGCGGCCAATCAGCATGACCGAATTTCTCATTGTACTCATGATTTTGTGTGTTTAATGGTTATTTAATTAGGTGAATAGTTGTTTTGTTTTTTGACTAGGGACTTCGGCGAGACGGCCCTTCGACAGGCTCAGGGACCTTGTCCCGTAGTCCCGCAGTCTCGTGTCCGACATTATGCGGTTTGTTCTTTATCCCAATCCAAGAGGATGAAGTTGTTCAGGTGGATCTCCGTCGACTGATGGCGTTGGCCGTTGCTGTCGGTCCATTCGTTGTTGCGCAAGGCACCATCGATGGCGATCCTTTTGCCTTTCTTCACCGCCAGGGCGACGCGCTCGGCGGTCTTGTCCCATGCCACCACGTTGAACCACTGTGTGTCTTTCACCTGCTCGTGGTTGGCGTTACAGCGTGTCTCGTTCACGGCAAGGCTGAAGCGCGTGACGATGCGGTTGTCGTTGAAGGTTCTCGTTTCAGGTTCTGCACCCGGGCGGCCAATCAGGATGACCGAATTTCTCATTGTACTCATAGTTGTGTGTGTTTAGTAATTAGTAATTAGTTTGTTTAGTTGTGTCGCTCCTCGTGGCTGGCGAATTTGTCCTACCATTTGGTTTGACGATGCAAAGTAACAACACTTGTCAAGACTAAGCCGTTGATTAAACGTTTGTAGTCGACAGCAGTCGTTTGTTGTCGTTTGCTGTCGGCTTTATTGTTGATATTTAATAAATTACATTTTTCCGATGTCTTATGACTTTTTTCGATTTTTTTGAGGATTTATGGAGATTTACTATCTTTGCAGTCCAATAATAGGATTAGAGATGACTGCATTACCCAAGAAATATGCTACTGGAAAAGGGTTTTTTACCCATATCCTTACTGTCCCGTTCTTTGTTTTCGGGATGCTCTTGCTTTTTTCTCCCACTAGTTTCGACCGTTTCTCTATTCCCTTCTCGCGCTATTCGTTTCATGTGACGATGATTCTCTGCATCGTCCTCGTGGTGATGATTATCTCCCGATTGTTGTTTATGTTGTTCAATCGGAAAAGACGCGAGATCGATTGGGGAAGGAGTGTCTTGCTCTGCCTGCTTGAAATTGTTTTTTCTTCGGGCTTTACGGCCTTGTATCTCTGGCTGATGTCGAGTAAGGAAGTAGCCTTTTTCTGGCTCTTCGGCATGACGCTGGTCTATCTCTTTGTCCTCATGCTCATCCCTTATGTAATCATCGACTTGTATTTCTTGCTGTTGGCCAAGGACCAGCAGCTCTTCGAGAAAGACCGTGACGCCTCGAAAGAGAAGATCCGCTTTGTGGACGAGCGCGACAACCTCAAACTCGTGGTGGCCGCCGAGTCGGTGCTCTATGTGCAGTCTGACGAGAACTATGTGAAGGTGTGCTATTTGGAGGACAGCGAAATCAAGTTCTGCAGCATCCGCAACACGATGAAAAGGGTGGAGGACCTTTGTGTCAGAAACGGTTTGGTACGTTGTCACCGCTCCTATTTCATCAATAGCAGCAGGGTGCAGGCGCTTCAGAAGGACAAGGAATTCACCTATGCCGTCCTGGATGTGCCTAACGCCAGCCGCGTGCCTGTGAGCAAAAACTATTACGATCAACTTTCGGCACTATTATAATTATGGCTAAGGATCTGAAACCACATATTGGTATCTTCGGTCGCAGAAACTGCGGCAAGAGCAGTCTTATCAACCTGCTGACGGGACAGGACATCGCGATCGTGAGCGACATGGCGGGTACCACCACCGACCCCGTCAAGAAAAGCATCGAGATCTTCGGCATCGGGCCTTGTGTGCTCATCGACACGGCGGGCATCGACGATGTGGGCGAATTGGGCCAACAGCGTGTGGAGAAGACCATGAAAGTGCTGGAGGAGATCGACTGCGCCGTTTTGGTCATCACAGAAAACAACTTCGGTGATCCTGAGAAGCATCTCATCGCTCGCATGAACGAACTGGCGGTGCCGTTCTTCGTCGTCCACAACAAATCCGACCAAGAGCCGCTCCTCGCCGTCGTGAAGGCGATGATAGAGCAGAACTATGACACTAAAGTGCTGAATTTCAGTGTTACTAAGAAGGATGACATTGTGCCTTTGGTCGAGCTGCTGAAAAAGACCATCCCCGAGAGCGCCTATCAGAAAGTGTCGTTATTGGGCGGCATCATCCAGCCGAACGAGGTGGTGGTTTTGGTCTGCCCCGTCGACAGCGAAGCGCCCGAAGGCCGTTTGATTTTGCCTCAGGTTATGGCCATCCGCGATGTGTTGGATAATGAATGCATCTGTGTAGTGCTGAAGGAGACCCACTTGCAGCAATACCTTTACACTATGCCTAAGCCTGCTTTGGTGGTCACCGATAGTCAGGTGTTCGGCCAGGTGAGCAAAATCGTCCCTCAAGACATTCCTTTGACCAGCTTCAGCATCATCATGGCACGTCTGCGTGGCGACTTCGACAACTACGTGAAAGGCACGCCGCATTTATCCGAATTAAAAGACGGTGACACGGTCTTGTTGCTTGAGTCGTGCACTCACCACAGCACCTGCGAGGACATTGGGCGTGTGAAGTTGCCCCGTATGATTTTAAAGTACACTGGCAAAGACATTCATTTCGAGTATGTGGCGGGTCTGTCGCCCATTGCCAACCCCGAAAAATACGCCATGGCCATCCAATGCGGTGGCTGTATGAGCACGCGCAAGCAACTGCTTAACCGCACCAATCTGTTTGTCAACCAAGGCATCCCGATCAGCAACTACGGCATGGCGTTGGCTTATATGAACGGCATTTTTGAGCGGGTGATGGAGCCGTTTAGGAAATAAGCGTTGTATTATTCTGTTATTTCTTCTCCAATACGAACCTTCATTCCTTCAACGAAGGCGGCCGAATAGTATTGGAAGAAATTGAAATGCATGGAGAGTGAGATACGAAGCAACAAGTCGCCGTCAAGTGAAGGCTTGTTGAAGATCTTGTAGACATGGTTGCGGGTGCAGCCTATCTCACGCGAGAGCCAGCCCACGCTGCGCTTGTCGGCCTTGAGTCGCGCTTGGATGATATGCCCGATGTGGATGTTGCTTGTTGCGTTTTCCATCTGCTCACGTAATCGAATAGCGCAAAGGTAGCCCTTAACAGACCTTCATTTTTCATCCATTTCATCCATTTGCATTTTCTTTCGATTCTTAACATGAAAATGCTTACTTTTGCCCAAAATAAGCGAAACCATGTTATCCCTTCCCATCATAGCAATGATCAAGAAGAAGTCGGGGCTCGACTTCAGCAATGCCAAGGATTTCGAGGTGTTGTCAGGGTCGTTTCCAGCCAGCGACCGTTTGGGAGTCAATACACTGAAACGGCTGATGGGCTATGCCAAGTCGCCCATCGCGCCACGCAAAGCCACTCTTGACGCTTTGGCGCATTATCTCGGTTCGCCTTCATGGGAAGCGCTGACAGGTGCCCAACCTGTTGAGAGTGACTGGATGGAGAAGGCTTTCTTCGCCGACGAGATTCGCGAAGGCACAACGGTGGAGGCATCATGGCTACCCAACCGGCATATCGCATTGCTGTGTATCGGTGAAAACAAATTCCGCGTGACAGAGAGCTTGAACGGCAAATTGCTTGTCAACGATGAAGTGACCATCCTTAGTTTTCGTTTGGAGTATCCTTTGCAGGTGTACCAAGTCATCCGCAATGGCGAGATTGTACGCGATGCTGCGGGCAATGAGTTGGGTTATGTGGCTGGACGCCAAAACGGATTGACTGAACTATTCATCAAGGAGGCTGCCTAATGAGCGATTCCGATTTCATCAATCCTGTACAACACAATCAAGATGAAGTGTTGTTTGATAGTGGTGGCACCTGTGATTGCTACCGTCTCGTCAAGGACAACCGCGTCTATTGCGTCAAACGGCCCAAGAAAGACATGCGTTCGTCGGAAGTTTGTATGAGTTTGTTCCGCAAGGAGTTTGAACTCGGCATAGAGTTGGAGCATCCCAACATTGTGCGTTATTTTGCCTATGATGAGGACGAAAACGGCCCATACATCCGCATGGACTACATCGATGGCGACAGCCTTGAGGCTTTTGTGGCCCAGCATCCTGACTATTTCAAAGAGAAAGGACACAGGAAACAGTTTTGTGATGAGTTGTTTTCGGCTTTGTCCTATCTCCATGACAAAAACATGCTGCACCTCGACCTCAAGCCCAGCAACATCCTCATCACCAACAAAGGCCATCATGTAAAACTTATTGATTTAGGGTTCGGCTGGAGCGAGAGCTATCTGCATGATTTGGGCTTTACTCAGGAGTATTGCGCTCCCGAGCAGCAGGCCGCCAAGACCGAGTTGTTTGGTCCCGCCACCGACATCTATGCCTTGGGCAAGATTTTGCAGCGTTTTGGTTTGGCTAAGGATTCTATAACGCAATGCTGTCTGAAGGAAGATCCAAGAGCGCGTTACCAGAGTATCGATGCTTTGCGAAAAGCCATGCAACGTAGCGAAACGATCAGAATTTCCTCGAGAGTGGGTTTGGGGTTGGTTGCGGCAATGCTGATAGGAGCCGTCGTTTGGTTGGTAGGCTTCAGGGAAAAGCCCTTGCCGCCCCGACCACCAGCGCCCGAAGGAGCCATCAACGGGCTGTTCACCATCAACGAGGCGGGTGACCAGGTGTATTTCTCGAAAGGTAACCTGCAATACAAGCCCTCGATCAACACATGGCGATTTGCCGAAAACCAGTTTGACTATATTGGCGGCGACAATGCCAACCACAACTCTGCTGAGAAATGCGTCAATTGGCTGGATTTGTTCGCTTGGGGTGCCAGTGGGCGTGACCATGGAGCGATATGTTATCAGCCATGGTGCAGCCGCAACGTTTTTGAAGACGTGGCTTGGCAATACAGCGCCTATGGCGTTGACACGCTGAACCTATTTGATGGCAACGGTCAGGCCGATTGGGGCTACAATGCCATCAGCAATGGCGGCAACGAAGAAAACGTATGGCGCACTTTGACCATCGAGGAATGGGATTACATCCTTGAGAAGCGGACTACCGCCACGGGTATCCGTTTTGCGAAGGCAGCTGTTGATGGCGTTTGGGGATTATTGTTGTTGCCTGACGACTGGGACAGCACCTATTGTCCACTACGGAAATATAACGACGATGATGTCGACTACACCCCCAACAATCTCACCGAGCCTTTCTGGACAGAGAAGGCAGAGGCCCAAGGGGCGGTGTTTCTGCCGGCGGCAGGAATCCGCGACTTCGGTTATGTAGGTTTGGTAGGAAAATACGGTCTCTATTGGTCATCTTCATGCCTGGACCCCAAAGAAGCCTTGGGCATCTACTTCAGCAACAGCTTCTTCTATCATTCCATCACCACCGACAAATGCAGTGGTCGCAGTGTGAGGTTGGTGAGGGACGTGGGGCGTTGAGAATGATTATTCCTCAATTTCGGCGAAGAGGTGTCGAGTGGTAATTTCGCTATGAACCAATGAGGTATTCGTTCCATTAGCAAGCCCTCTGGGAGTAACAAAAGTGAGAACAGCACCTCTTGCAACCCCAGTGATTTCCATAAAGAGACTTTTACGTTCCAACAGTTGCTGTCCGTACGCTTTGGTGATGACAAAAGGTATTTCTGAAAACTTCATTTCCACCAAATGGATGATTTTGTCGGCTCTTTTGATTACCAAGTCGATCTGAGCCCCTTTTCGTTGATCGTCTCTAGTAGGCTTGAACCGCCATGAAGAAGCCTCTGTAGCCATACCCGAGATACCCAACCCTTTCTTGATATGAGTCAGGTGTCGAAGGCAGACCTCTTCGAAGGTGAAGCCTTCCCAAGAGGCAACCCCTCTGTCGGTAAAGTGGTGTTGCCAGTACTGTTCGTCTCGCGAGCGATTCTGCTCAACGTAACGGAAATAAAACAAGGTATAAAAGTCTGCCAGACGGTAAAGTGTCAGTTTTGTCTTGTTACCGAATTGGGCGTATGAGACAATGAAGTCACAACGTTCTAGGTTTTCGAGCATTTTAGAGAGTCCCCCGCCGCTGTAACCCGTTCCTTGTTCGATCTCCTCACGTGTAAAGCCTTCTCTTTTTTTAGAAAGCAACTTTACAATCGCAACGTATCGATCCGCTTTATTGAAAAGGGCGTTATACAATTCGTTGAACTCGTCGCTCAAGTCACCCCCACGACGGAAAAATAGCGCATCGACATTTTGGGGCAGACTTAGCTGAGGACGGAGTAAACTCAGGTAATAAGGCACACCACCAAAGAGCATATAACACTGAAGAATCTGATAGTCATCCCAATCGAAGCCATGGTCAAAAAGATAAGCCTTGCATTCGTTGAGATAAAAAGGTCGCAGATAAATCCTGTGCGTGATGCGGTTGTGAAGACCTCCTTGGTTGTCTTCCAATTTGTCCTTCATCCAACTGGTAGCACTGCCGCAAGCCACAAAAACGATGTCATCGCGGTTTTGCACCCAATTTGACCAAAAATACTCCAATTCGTCCACAAACTCACTGCCTTGTGTGTCAATCCAAGGCATCTCGTCGAAAAAGACGATTTTCCGTTTTTCTTTACATTTTTCCAAGTATTCCGCCAACCGCAAGAAAGCATCGTGCCAAGATTTTAGCTCGGGGATGCTTTTGTCGCCAGAATAGCGCACTAGGGCTTCTCTGAAATTTTGGAGTTGGACAATTTTCTTTTGTCGGTGTGCTCCAACATAATGAAAGCTGTAGGTGTCGTTGAAGAAACGGCGTACTAAGAAGGTCTTGCCAACGCGACGGCGACCATACATGATGATAAATTCAGAACGGTGAGAGTTTACCGCCCATTCCAACTCTTTCCATTCCCGTTCTCTTCCAATGAGTTTGTCTTCGTTTCCCATTTGCTGTAAATTTGTCGCAAAGTTACAACATATTTCCAAAACAGGAAACGATTTTTGTCCAAATCCGAAAAAAAATCATAGATTTGGACAAAAAACAAATGATTTTCGTCCAAATATATATAAAAATACTTGGATTTGGACAAAAAACCATATTAATGAGGGTTGATCTTTTTTGAGATTTTTCTGTCAGAAACCAGCGAAATCTGCTTTATTTTTCAGGGTTTCGTTGGATTATGACGGAGAAACAAATCTCATATAAATCCTAAACAAATCATAGGTCGCCGCATTTCGTTGTTTTTCCGCATTGCAAATGCTGATATTCATGACTTCCGAATTGAAAATTCGGAAGAACGGGCATCTACTTCAGCAACAGCTTTTTCTATCATTCCATCACCACCGACAAAAGCAGTGGCCGCAGTGTGAGGTTGGTGAGGGATAAGGAATAATACAGAAACCAGCGAAATCTATTTTTTGACATTTCGCTGGTGTTTGTCAGAATGAGTTTGCTATTTTCGTTTCTCGAAATGCTGATAGTCCTTTACGCTGCGCCAATAGCCACCCCATTGGAATCCGAACGATTCAAACACCTCTTTACAGAAGTCGTCCTCGTCGATTTTGTGAGGGAAGTCTTTTTTTCTGTCTACATAGTTTGTGGCCGTACATGGTTGAATAAAAGACCCCTTGACGTATGGATTCTCTAATGGATTGATGTCAATAGCCAAGCCTAACGCATGTTTTGAAAGCGTTTTGGAACGAGCTACAGTGCGGTAGTTGAAGCAAGAAGTATTGTTGGCCTGCATGGAGGCCTCGTCGGAAGCTCCGAAGTCATCAACCAAACGGATGCTATTGATTGGATAGGCCTTTGAAAAAAGAGCCCTGAAGATATAAAGCAAATCTTTGGCGAAGGACTTGTTGCAGACCAGCTCCCCTTGTCTGATGTAACCGAAATAATCATAATGAAAAACGGTGAGATAACGCAGTTTATCGTAGCTGACTGTGGCCGTTTGGGGCATTGACTTGCCTTGCATACGGGTTTTCACTACTTCGGGAACTGGTTGTGAGGTAAACAAAAAGCCTTTATACCTCAGTGTGTCATTGGCTTGGGCAACAACGAACTGAGGTATAAAGCTTAGGAAAAGAAAAACAACCAATTTGTTTTTCACTTTTTTAGATCCTTTTACTCTCCATGAAACACTTCAGTCGGGGTGTCTTGAACGTATTTTCCAAACACGTAACCTACAATTCCATTGCAATTAATCTTCTTCCATTCGCCTTCTGTGTCCAGCAGGATGGCACCTTCAGGTCCATTGCGGAGCATGCCCACAATGGGAGCATTGCTTTGAGGAGCCTGACGGATGTTGACGAAACCGTCGTATGCATTGGAATAGACTTTTTGGGGTTGGCTTGTGGGAATGGATTGGGATGAAGCAGAAGGGGATAAACTGCCTTCATGAACCGACATGTTGCTGCCTTTAGTTTCATATACCACATTCTGTGGTTGAAGATTGTCGCAACCATAGAATACTTTATCGTAATCGTATTTCAGATTTGGGTTTTGGATGATAACTGAAGACAAGCGTTTACAGTGTCCAAAAGCGCCTTCGCCAAGTTCAGTAATGCTATTTGGAAGGTTGACTGATGTAAAATCGCTGAATTCAAATGCTTCTTCGCCAATACTAGTGACCTTATACGTGGTTTTATTACAAGTTACTTTTTCAGGAATAACGAGATTCCCCTTTAGTGTTTGATCATAATCCGAATACACTTCTACCTCTTGTGGATTGTTCTTTTGAACCACAAACAAGAGCCTGCTCTCATTTTTCATAGTGGCTCGTATCACAGTAAAACCATGATCTTCAAACTCTTCCGTCTTGACAATCTTAGACTCATTCCCCGAGCAACCAACAAGTCCACAAAATAGGACTGTAGCAATGATGATTTTGTTGAGTGTTTTCATAATACCTGCTTTTTATAATGGGCAATTCTAAATAAAACTCTTTGATAATCAGATAAATATTTGTATATTTGCCACAAATTTAAAGAGAAAATGGACACGTACAAAAGGGCATACAGAAAGCTTGGCAACCAAGGTTTATTTGATTCGGAAGAAAGAACTT
>JAZLKZ010000134.1:0-3749 GCA_045597845.1 Bacteroidales bacterium
ATACACGCTGAATCCTGACCCCGATTTCAATCTCATCACCGAGAAGAAGAACGAGACTAACAGCAAGAAAGCAGACGGGGCAATCTTGGCAGATGGAGAAGTCGTAGGTGTAATCGAACTGAAAGACCACAAGACAACTGATTTGGGAAAAGTTGAGGCTCAAGCGTTCAACTACAAAAGCCAGCACAAGAAGGCTGTGTATGTCGTGATTTCCAACTTTGAGAAACTGAGGTTTTATATTGACAATGCCGTTGATTTCGAGGAGTTCGACTTGTTCCACCTTACCAAAGACGATTTTGCAAGGCTTTGGGTCTGTCTGGCATACGAGAACATAGCCAAGAACCTGCCCAAGCAAATCAAGGCGGCAAGCCTAAACAACGAGGACCAAATCACCAATGCGCTCTATAAGGACTATTCCAACTTCAAGCGCGAATTGTTTGAAGACATACTGAAGAACAATCCCACGGAAGATGCCGAGCATAAGATACTGTTGTTCAAAAAAACACAGAAGCTCCTCGACCGTCTGCTGTTTATTTTCTTTGCCGAAGACCGCGACCTTTTGCCTCCCAACTCCATCATGCTCATCATCGAGCAATGGGAGAAGCTGAAGGATTTGGACGAATACCAGCCGTTCTACAACCGCCTGAAGAAATACTTCGGCTATATGAACACGGGATTTCAGGGAAAGAACTTTGAAGTGTTTGCCTATAACGGCGGACTTTTCAAACCTGATGAAATCCTTGACGGACTGATTATCACAGATGAACTTCTCATAAAGTATTGCAAGAAACTTTCCGACTACGATTTTGCATCGGATGTCGATGTGAACATACTCGGCCACATCTTTGAAAACTCATTGACCGAAATCGAGGAAATCACCACAAAACTACAGCAGGGTGAAGCACCGACGATAAGCAAGCGCAAGAAAGATGGCGTTTTCTATACGCCACAATACATCACCAAATACATTGTGGAAAATACCGTCGGCAAGTTGTGCAAGGAGAAAAAGGAAGAACTTGGCATTGACGAAAGTGAGTATTTTGCCGACAAAAAACGGCAGCTATCGACAAAGAAAACCTTGATTCAAAAATTAGATGCCTATCGTGACTGGCTGTTGCAAATCTCTATCTGCGACCCAGCCTGTGGGAGTGGCGCATTCCTTAATGCAGCCCTGGATTTCCTCATGGCCGAGCACAAGCTGATTGATGAAATGCAGGCTAAGGTAGCCGGCGAAAGCATCATATTCCAGAATGTTGAAAACTCCATCCTCGAAAACAACCTTTATGGTGTTGACATCAATGAGGAGAGTGTGGAGATTGCCAAACTGTCGCTATGGCTCCGTACCGCAAAACCGCATCGGAAACTCAGTTCGTTGAACAACAACATCAAATGTGGCAACTCGCTGATTGACGACCCTGAAATAGCCGGCGAAAAGGCTTTCTGTTGGGAAAAGGAATTCCCGACTGTGTTTCGTGAAAAGAGAAAGCGTCCTTGGCACATCACAACGGCCGTACACGACAGCCGCACCTCCGACCGGATGATAGAATATAAGGTAAGGCTGCTGCGTGACCATGGCACACGCCCCTATCCCGAGCCGATGCTGCTGAGCGAGCAGGAAGAAATCATCATCACGGAAACCGTAGCGAAGATTGTGGCCGACGACAAGCTGAATGTGCTAGCCTACAATATCTGTTTCGACCACATGCACTTGCTGCTCGTGTGCGAGGAGGAAGAAGTGTCGAGAATAGTCGGAAAGATAAAATCGATGACGGCGAGAGCCGTAAACATCGCTATGGGAAGAACTATACCGATGGCGGAAGCTAGGACGGCGATAGCTACGGCGGAAGCTAGGACGGCGGTAGCAACAACGGGTCACGACCCGTTGTCCGTACCCGCCGCCGAGACTACCGTGGAGAACCTACCGGACGAAAAACCATCCAAAAAAGACCGCACGCAATGTTCGCTATGGTCACAAAAATTCGGTTGCACCCCTATTCGGTCCCAAGAGCACCTCTACAATGCCATCGCCTATATCCAAACCAACCGTGAACATCACAACCTTTCGCCACTCAATGTGGAATATCCGCACTGTGTCTCCATCGAAGAAGCTTTCCGTCCAGAATATGCTGGCGGCTTCGACGTGGTGATTGGCAATCCGCCGTATGTGCAGTTGCAGACCATGGGAGAAATGAGCAAAAATTACGAGGAATGTGGTTATGAGGTTTTCAGTAAAACATCCGATCTATATTGCTTGTTTTATGAGCGTGGCTGCCGATTGCTCAAACGAAAAGGTCTGTTGGGCTTTATCGCTTCCAATAAATGGTTGAAAGTCAATTATGGTATTCCACTAAGACGTTATTTGACAAGCAAGGTTAATCCCTACATTTTGATAGACTTTCCTGGAGTTCCTGTCTTTGAGGATGCAACTGTTGACCCTCAGATTCTACTGCTTTCAAAAGAACCTTATTCTGGTAACACCTATGCTTGTGCCAGCAAGAATACTTCGGATATTGAGTTGTTTTTTGAAGAAAATAAAAAAACTGCATCCTTCGGTGAAGATGCTTGGACAATTCCTGATGACTCATCGGCTGTTTTCGACAAGATTAATAACGGAACAGCCTTGAAAGATTTGCCGATAACCATCAACTACGGCATCAAAACCGGTTACAATGATGCGTTTTTCATCGATGGGAAAACAAAAGAAACATTGATTCAACAAGACCCAAAAAGTGCAGAAATCATCAAAAAATTAATAAGAGGTAGAGATATTGTGCCTTGGACCATTACTGAAAATAATATGTTTCTTATTAATCCACATAATGGAATAAAAAGCAAGGGGATTGCACCTATTTATATCGATGATTATAAAGCAATTAAATCATATTTAGATAGGTTTTATGAAGTTTTAGCAAAACGAAGCGACAGAGGTGTCTCTCCTTATAATTTAAGAAATTGTGATTATTACGAAGAGTTCTCCAAACCCAAAATCATGTACCCGAATATGACCAAGTATCTGCCATTTATTTATGACGAAGAAGGTTATTTCGGGAACGATAAGACTTTTATGATTACCTCCCAAGACGATGGTTTTTCACTTAAATTTCTAGTTGCCATTCTCAACTCGAAATTGGCTAAGTTTTGGATTCGTCGTAATTGTCCCGAATTGGGTGATGACCGTCGTGAAATCCGCAAAGTCTATTTCGAGAACTTCTGCATCCCTGAAGGTGCTAATCAGCAGGTGTTTGCCGAAATGACCGACTTGCAAATGAAACATGTGAAAGCCTTGCATCAAAAGCGCCACCGTTTCATCCACCGTTTGCAGGAAAGCCTTGGCATCCAGAAAGTCACCTCTGCATTGGAGCGTTTCGATGAAGCCGATTTCAAGACCTTGCTTGCCGAACTGAAGAAGCAGAAAATCAGCCTCACGCTCACCCAAAAGGACGAATGGGAAGACTATTTCAACCAATATAAGACGGATTGTAACGCCCTTTCCGCTCAAATTGCCGCCACCGACAAGCAGATTGACCAAATGGTGTATCAGCTTTACGGCCTGACGGAAGATGAAATCAAGGTAGTGGAAGGTGAATGAGATGCGTCCAAAATGCTTCATTCACCGCAACCCCGCATGACGGTTGGCCCAACGTTCGGTGTAGAAGTCGTAGTAGCTCTTGCCGGCACCATGATGGTTGAACCAGATGAGATGCAGAACCGAAGGCAATCCGATGATTAACAGATAGAGTGGCCCGAAA
>JAZLKZ010000135.1:0-5043 GCA_045597845.1 Bacteroidales bacterium
ACCTTTCTATCATATCGTTGTTGCGGACGGTCGTGCACCTCGGGACGGAAGATTTATCGAGAAATTAGGCACCTACAATCCGCTCACTAACCCCGCTACCATCGACCTCAACCTCGACAAGGCTGTTGAATGGCTCAAGAACGGTGCTCAACCCAGCGATACCGCTCGCCGTATCCTTTCCTATAAGGGTGCTCTGTTGAAACGCCACCTCCAGATTGGTGTTGAGAAGGGCGCTATCAGCCAGGAACAGGCTGACGTTAAGTTCAACGAATGGCTCAAGGCTAAAGAGACCAAGATCGCTAACATTAAGAGCGAAGTTGACAATGCAAAGCGTGACAGCAAAAAGGCTGCTTTCGAGGCTGAAAAGAAAGCCAACGAGGCTAAGGCTGCCGCTGTTGCCGCTAAGCGTCAGGCTGCCGCTGAGGCAGAAGCTGCTGCTAAGGCTGAGGCTGAAACCGCTGAGGCTCCCGCAGAAGAGGCTGCTGAAGCTCCCGCTGCTGAGTAATTCGATGTCGCGAATCGACTATAGGCGTGTCTATATCCATAAAGGCACGCCTTTTTTAATAGTAATTAGTGACTAGTAATCTGTGATCAGTGGCCAGAGACCAGAGCCCAAATCCTTCTTAACTCTTAACTCATAACTGACTCCAAATCTTCTAATCTTCAAATCACCAATTCATGCGTCTCGCTTTCTATCAACAGGATATTGCTTGGGAAAACCCACAAGAGAACTTTCGTAAGGTGGAGCGTGCTTTTGAGGACGTTGCTGCCGACATTCTCATCGTGCCTGAGACTTTCTCCACGGGCTTCAGCGACAATATGGCGGCCATGGCAGAGGATCCGAATGGCGGTACCTTTGACTTTGCTTTGCGCATGGCGCGCAAGCATGACGCGCTGTTTGTCGGCACTTGGACTGTCAAGGTTGAGGGCGTGGTCTATAACCGTCTTCATTGGGTGCGTCCCGACGGTGAATTTGGATTTTACGACAAGGCGCATACCTTCCGAATGAGTAGTGAGGCTTCGCAGTTGGGTAGGGGCTGTAGCCAAGAGGTTTTTGAGTGGCGCGGCTGGCGCATCAAACCTGCGGTATGTTACGACCTTCGTTTCCCCAAATGGCTCCGCAATGCTCCACTCGACTGTGACCAAGGAACCATGCAATACGACTTGTTGCTTGTTTGCGCCAACTGGCCTGGCTCGCGTCATGAAGCATGGAGTACTTTGCTCAAGGCCCGCGCCATCGAGAACTTGAGCTATGTTGTGGGCGTCAATCGTGTGGGAATCGATGGAACGGGAATACCCTATACGGGCAACTCTGCCGCCATCGACTTCAAGGGCATCGAGATTGCCGGTTGCGCCGACAAGGAAATGGTCTCTACCATCGAACTGGATGCTGAGGCGCTGCAACGTTTCCGCCAGCATTGGCCGTTCTATTTGGATTTTGACAATTGATGTAGGATTATCAATTTATAATGAATATAGAGGAAAAATTAGGTTTCGACAAAATTCGCGAGATGCTCGCTTGCGAGTGCAGCAATCAGTTGGCGTTTCGAATGACGCAGGAGATGACTTTCCTGACGAATTACGAAAAGGTGTTGCGGGAGTTGCGCCAAACTGAGGAAATGCGCCAGATTGTGATGTTTTCCAGTTCGTTCCCGTCTCAGGATTTTGTGGATATGACTGAGGAATTGGCGCGCTTGAAAGTGGAGAATACGGTGATTGACGTGGAGGAACTGCTCAACCTCAAGGTGTCGCTCTCGACATTGCGGGATGTGTTGCGCTTTTTCCATGATTCGGCAGACGAACGTGATGAGTCCGGACGTCCTTCCTATCCTGCTTTGACGCAGCTCGCAGAGTGCGTGGAGTGGGACGATGCAGTGTTGCGCTCGTTGAATAAAATTGTGGATGATAAGGGCGAAATCTATGATACGGCTTCGCCTACGCTGAACGAAATCCGTCAACGTATGCGCCGCAAACGTATTGATGTGGACCTTCAGATCAGCAAGACTTTGGCTCATGCCAAGCGCGAGGGATGGGCTCCCGAGGACGCCGAGGCCACTATCCGCGACGGCCGCATGGTGATCCCCATGCTCGACACGCACCGTCGCAAAATCAAGGGCTTGATTCACGACGAGTCAGCCACGCGCCGCACCGCCTATCTGGAGCCTTCCGAGGTGGTGGAACTCAACAACGACTTGCGCGAGTTGGAGTTCGACGAGCGCAAGGAGATAATCCGAATCTTGACGGCTTTCTCCGACTTGCTGCGCCCGCAACTGGGGTCTTTGCTGTCTGCCTATTGGTTCTTGGCTCGTATCGATTTCATCCGCGCCAAGGCTCGACTGGCGTTGCGTCTGGGTGCTGGTATGCCTATCGTGAACGATGCGGTGATGCTGGAATGGTTCGACGCCCGCCATCCCTTGTTGGTGCTTGACGAGCGTGTGAAGGAGGTGGTGCCGTTCAGCATGAAGTTGGACAACGAAAACCATATCTTGATTATTTCGGGTCCCAACGCTGGCGGAAAGTCGGTCTGCCTCAAGGCGGTGGGATTGATTCAGTATATGTTGCAGTGTGGCTTGCTGGTGCCTTGCCGCGAGACGTCGGAGTTTGGCATCTTTGAGTCGGTGTTTATCGATATCGGCGACCAGCAGTCTATTGCCGACGATTTGAGTACCTACACTTCCCATCTTCAGAATATGAAGGCGTTGTTGGCGCGTGCCGACGAAAAGACGCTCTTCTTGTTGGACGAGTTGGGTGGCGGCACGGAACCTCGTGCGGGGTGTGCCATTGCCGAGGCTTTGTTGGAAGAACTTTGTCGCAGACATAGTTTTGGCGTTGTTACTACGCACTTTGCCGACCTCAAACTGCTGGCTGACAAACATTCGGGTATCGTGAATGGTGCCATGCTGTTCGATACTGAGCGGATGCGGCCACGCTACATGCTTGCCATTGGTCATCCTGGCAGTTCGTTCGCTTTTGAGATTGCCGCCAATATCGGCTTTCCTGCCGATGTGTTGGAGACTGCCTCTCAGAAGGTTGGCGCTGAAATGCTCAATTTCGAGTATCAGCTGCAGCAGATGGAACTCGACAAGCAGGAGATTGCCCGCCAGAAGGAGGAACTTGCTGTTGCCGACAGCTTTTTGGCGGAGGTCGTGGAAAAATACCAGCGGTTGAGCGAGAGACTGGAAGCGAAGAAATATGACATTATCAGTCAGGCGAGGGCGGAGGCAAAGCAGATTTTGACCGACGCCAATCGCACGGTGGAACAGACCATCAGCGACATTAAGACTGCCCAAGCTGAGAAGGAACAGACTGCCCAAACTCGGGAGCGTTTGCGCGATAAGTTGGAGGAGGTGAAGCAGAACGAGGCTGTCGCAGCTGAGAAACGTCGCAAATCCAAGTTGTCAAATCAGCAAATCAACAAATCAACAAATCAACACATTGAGAGCGATGTTGTGGATGGCGAGATTGCCGTAGGCGACATCGTGAAGATTGTCGGCCAGGAGTCGTATGGAGAGGTTGTGGAACTGAAAGGCAAGAAGGCGGTGATTGAAAGCAATAGTCTGCGTATGAGTATCGCTGTCGAGAACCTGCAAAAGACGCGCAAAAAGGTCATTCCTGCCGACAAGTCAAAAAAACAGGAGTCACGCTTCCAATCTATCTTCGACGACATCAACGAGAAACGTAAATATTTCAATCCTACGCTCGACCTTCGTGGTCAGCGGGCTGATGACGCCTTGTCGCAACTTGACCATTTCTTGGACGAGGCGCAGCTGTTGGGAGAGAAGGAGTTGCGTATCCTGCACGGCAAGGGCTATGGCATTTTAAAGACTTTGATAAGGGAACGGTTGCAGCACAATCATGATGTACAGTCGTTCCGTTCGGAGCGTCTGGAACTCGGTGGAGACGGCATCACGGTGGTAAATCTCAAGTAAGTTGTTTGAATTGGAAATCCAATCTTGCGGTCACTTTCATAAATAGCATAATAATAATGCAATTTTTGCGTTAATAGTAGTACAAAACAATAAGAGAATCTAAAAACATTTTATCATGAAAAAAATTATTTTCCCCTTGCTTGCTCTCGTGCTGTTGGCAACGGGCTGCAGAAAAGACCCGGACATTATCAACTACTACACTGGTTCGGAGGTGCGTACTGCCTATTATACAGTGCATGACAATCAGTGGATGAGTAATGATGACTTCTATTTTGTAGATTGTGAGAATCCCGACATTACCAAGTCTGTTATTGATAACGGCGCTGTGGTGGCTTGTGTGTGGAACGCAGACAACTGGTACGACTTGCCTTATGTCTATCCAATGGCGACTTCCGCAGGAACGATTGTTCCGGAGAATGTTAGATTCCAATACCGCGAAGGTATGGTGACCATCGTCATGCAAGACATGGATGGCTATCTGCCCGACGAGGTTTATGGCGATATGACTTTCAAGGTTACGGTGATTCGTTAGTAAAAACACCTTGTAACGTAAAAAGGAAGGCGATTTGTGCTGCAAGTCGCCTTCTTTTTTCCATGATTTTTAATACTCTTAGAAAGATAGATATGAAAAAAAGACTTTTACCTTTGCTTGCTTTCGCCTTTTTGCTGTCAGGATGCGAAAAGGAACCGGAGGTGATCCGCTATTATATCCAGACGGAGCCTGATGTGATTAATTACAATGGCGCCGAGGTCAAAACTGCATACTATACGGTGCATGACAATCAGTGGCAGAATGGTGGCGACTACTTCTTTGTGGATTGTGAAAACCCAGATATTACTTCTACTGTAATGCGCAACGGCGCAGTGATTGCTTGTGTGGCGCTGGGCGAAAAATGGTATGACATGCCATACGTATATCCGATGCCAACACAGGCAGGAACGATTGTTCCTGAGAATGTGCGGTTTGAATATGGCGAGGGAATGGTGACAATAGTGTTGCAAGATATGGATGGCTATTTGCCTGATCCAGTGGTGGGAGATATGACTTTCAAGGTGACGGTCATCCGTCCTTGAAGTTCTTGATATAGAATAAATCGGGCGGCGTGCATTGCAC
>JAZLKZ010000136.1:0-2631 GCA_045597845.1 Bacteroidales bacterium
TTTCAAACTCACCGCCGAAGACATCTACTCCATCAACCAAGCCTGCGTCAAGGACGCCATTGTAGGACTTGGCAACGACGGAAGTCCCTTCTGGCACTTCTGCACCGGCGAGATCATCTCCGACCAAGGCTTGATGACCACAAACCATCACTGCGGCTACGGAAAACTACAGGAACACTCTACCGTTGAGCACGACTATCTTCGCGACGGTTTCTGGGCATACAGCAAAGACCAGGAACTCCCCAACCCCGGCCTTACCGCCTCAATCCTTATTCGTATGGAAGACGTTACCGACCAGATTAAAGGAGCGCTCTCCGACGAAATGAGCGAATCAGACCGCCAGAAAGCCATCGACAAACTCTCCGACGAGATTGCCACCAAAGCCATCGAAGGCACCTGCTACAACGCACAGGTAAAGCCCATGTTTGACGGCAACCAGTTCTTCCTTTTCGTCCACATCATCTACAAGGACGTCCGCCTTGTTGGTGCTCCTCCTTCATCGATGGGCAAATTCGGCGGCGACACCGACAACTGGTCTTGGCCCCGCCACACCTGCGACTTCTCCATGTTCCGCATCTACACCGCCCCCGACGGCAGTCCCGCCACCTACTCCAAAGACAACGTTCCCCTGAAACCCAAGCATCACCTTCCCGTAAGCATCAAGGAACTCAACGACGGCGACTTCGCGATGGTATTGGGATTTCCCGGCACCACCGACCATTTCCTCACATCCTACGGTTTGGAAGAGACCATGGACATCACCAACAAGCTGCGCTATGAAATTCGCACCGTAAAGATTAACATCCTTCGCGAACAGATGGCATCCTCACAGGCTATCAAGATCAAATACGCCTCCAAATACGCCAGCTGCTCAAACTATTGGAAATACAGCGACGAGCAGAACAAAGCCCTCAAGGCACTCAACACCATGGGCATCAAGAAACAAGTCGAAGAAGAATACATGAACTGGGCCAAAGGCCAAGCCCCAAAATACAGTAAAGCGCTGGAATACATCAAGAACGGCTATGCCGCTCGTCGCGACAACGAAACTGCACAACAGTATGTGATCGAGGGCCTGCTCTCCGGTCCCGAATTGCCCTGGTTTTCGTACAGAATGGGACGCAACGCATTGTTGACCATCGACCCACAGTACGCCGAAATGAAAGACGACATCATGGAAGGCGTAATGAAACAAGGCGAAGATTTCTACAAAGACTACGACCAAGCCACCGAGAAACGACTCATGGCTGCTCTCTTTGAATATGTGTACAAACACATTGAAATCAAAGACTGCCCGAAATTCCTCATCGACGCCAACAAAAAATACAAAGGCAATTTCAGCCTCTATATCGACAAGTTGTTCGAGAAATCCGCATTCATCAGCGAAGAGGGATTCAACAAGCTGATGCAGAAACCCACCGAGAAGAGTATCAAGAACGACCCAATCTACCAAGTTGGCTCCGAAATCTACGACGCCCTGATGGCGCTCTACAACGGCGTTGACCAAGAGACCGAAGACAACCTCACACGTGGCAAGCGCAACTTTGTTGACGGCATCCTCCAAATCAACGAAGGCAGAAAACTCATGGCTCCCGACGCCAACTCCACCATCCGCTGCACCTATGGCAACGTGAAGGCCTACGATCCTCGCGACGCCGTTTCCTACAGCCACTACACCACCCTCAAGGGCGTCATCGAAAAGGAAGACCCCAACAACAGCGAGTTCAACGTGCCCTCACGCCTCAAGGAACTCTACAACGCCAAAGATTTTGGCAACTACACCAACAGCAAAGGTGAATTGCCCACATGCTTCATCACCAACAACGACATCACGGGAGGCAACTCCGGCTCGCCTGTCATCAATGGCGAAGGCCAGTTGATTGGTCTCGCTTTCGACGGCAACGGAGAAGCCATGAGCGGCGACATCGACTTTGAGGAAAACCTCCAGCGTTGCATCTGCCTCGACACCCGCTACATGCTTTGGGTGATTGACAAATTCGCTGGCGCTCACAACCTCATCGAAGAAATGACCATCGTGAAATAAATCCCACTGCCGATTTGTCGAATCGACAATCGCAAATAGCAGGAACGACCCTGACACTACGAAGCGGGGCGGCTCTTTTGAGCCGCCCCGCTTCGTTTTTACACAATTCCACAAAACATGATTGAACTTGTGAGAGTTGAAATATCGTTTTTTTCATTTTTCCGCCGCTTTATTTCCATTTTTTCGCCCATTCGTATCCCGTTTTTTATCAACACCACCCATTTGCTGCCAAAAAATTCCAGATCAAATCAAAACTATTTTTGATAGTACAAAATATCTTGATTTATAATGCTTTACAATACAATAAAACACTTTTGAAACCTTTTTCACATCCATTCGTTTAATGATATTGAATGTTAATAATTGGAAGTTTTCAACAATTAATGGAATAAATTGGTTTTTTTTGGAAAATAATTCATACTTTTGAATTTGAAAAAAAAGCAGCCCAAAATGTCGTTAATACTTGGAAAAGAATACTGTAAGATTGATTCGAACGGTCGATTCAAGTTCCCAATTGCGCTCAAGCGTCAGTTGGAGGACGGAGACAACCGTTTTGTCATTCGACAGAGTCTCTATGCCAAGTGTTT
>JAZLKZ010000137.1:0-24984 GCA_045597845.1 Bacteroidales bacterium
TCGCTTACACAAAATTAAAAAAAACTGCAAATAAATAAAATAGAGAACCCTATAATGTGCCCTTGGAGGAAAATGCTCGCCGCGCATAAAGTGAGGCAAGAAAATTTCAGGTAGGCTTGAGGGAGACGTGCTTCAAAAAAAGAATCAAGCGCAGGTCGTTAATGGTTATTATTGCAAAACTTGTTTTTTTTTACTAATTTTGCAGATTGCAACTATAAATCCGAAATCACTGAAACACATGAAAAACATACTGTTTACAATCTTTGCCGTCACATTGTTTGTGATGGGATCATGCAATCGCATTCACGAAGAGGTCGTCGAGACATGGCCCGACGGCAGCAAGATGCTGGTTTATGAAGTGCAAGGTCGTGGCGACAACAAGGTAAAAGTTGGCGAAAAACGATTCTACGAGAACGGCCAGATGCAATACGAAAAACATTTCGAAGGCAAAGAAGAGACCCCCACCGGAACCTGGAGCTATTACTATATGGAAGGGCAGAAATTCGCCGAAGGAAACTTCAACAGCAACCACAAATTCGGCTCCGACTGGAAATTGTGGGATGTTTCGGGAATGGAATTTTTCAAAGAGCAATACGACTCCCTTTGCGTGATAGAATTCAACGAATTGCAGACACCCGCCACGGTAATTTACCACCAAGGAAACAACGAATCCATCTATCAGTTCTACAGCAACTGTACAGTGCGCTCGCAAGGTACGACCGCAAATGGCGTAAGACAAGGCAAATGGATTTTCTACCATTCCAACGGACAGCCCCAAACCGAGGCGACCTTCGTGGACGGCAAAGAAAACGGCACCTACTGCGTATTCCGCGAAACCGGCGTTCCCTACTACAGAGGAGAATTTGTGGATGGACAGAGAGTTGGCACCTGGGAATTCTACGACGACCAAGCCAACCTTATCGCAACGAAAAAGTTTGGGAAATAAGATGGACGTTCAACTGACATTACCAATCTACAAGACCATCGGCGAAGTGGCCGACAGCATTGGCGTAAAAGCCTTTGCCGTGGGCGGCGTGGTGCGAGACTATTTCCTGCAACGCCACTGCACCGATATAGACGTGGTATGCGTGGGAAGCGGAATAGACCTCGCCAAAGCAGTTGCGGCAACCATCGACAAGCATATCAAAGTGTCGGTGTTCAAGAATTTCGGAACGGCATCGTTCCACTACCGCTACAACAATATCGACTGGCAGATTGAATTCGTTGGAGCCCGCAAGGAGAGCTATCAGCACGACAGCCGCAAGCCCATTGTGGAAGACGGCACTTTGGAAGACGACCAAAACCGAAGAGACTTCACCATCAATGCCATGGCGGTGTCGCTGAACAGAGAGCGTTTCGGAGAGCTGACCGACCCCTTCGGCGGCATCGCCGACCTGAACAACGGCATGCTGCGCACCCCACTCGACCCCGACATCACTTTCAGCGACGACCCGCTGCGAATGATGCGCGCCGTGAGGTTCGCCTCACAATTGGGGTTCCGCATCGACGACAACACCTTCTCCGCCATCGAGCGCAACGCCAAGCGCATAGAGATTGTATCGAAAGAACGCATCACCACCGAGATGAACAAAATAATGGCATCGCCAGTGCCTTCCGTAGGACTGAAGCTGATGCAACGCTGCGGATTGATGCCGCTGGTGTTTCCCGAAGTGTCGAGGCTCAAAGGCGTGGAATCCATCAACCACCGCGCCCACAAAGACAATTTCTACCACACCATGGAAGTGCTCGACAACGTTGCCTCTCACAGCGACAACCTTTGGCTGCGCTGGGCGGCGTTGCTGCACGACATCGGCAAACCCGCCACCAAGCGCTACGACGAAAAGATTGGCTGGACTTTCCACGGCCACGAGGTGAAAGGCAGCAGGATGGTGAAGCGCATCTTCACAAATCTCCGCCTACCTTTGGACGCCAAAATGAAATATGTAGAAAAGCTGGTGTTCCTGCACTTGCGGCCCATCATCCTTTCCGAAGACGACATCACCGACTCGGCGGTAAGGCGACTGCTTTTCGACGCCGGCGACGACATCGACGACTTGATGCTACTCTGCGAAGCCGACATCACATCGAAGAACGAAGAAAAGGTGCGTCGCTACCTCAAGAATTTCAAAATCGTAAGGCAGAAACTCGTCGAACTGGAAGAAAAAGACCGCATCCGCAACTTCCAACCCCCTGTGAGCGGCGAAGACATCATGCAGACTTTCAACCTGAAACCCTGTCGTGAAGTGGGCGTTATCAAAGACTACATCAAAGACTCCATTCTCGACGGAGTGATTCCCAACGAGCGTGAAGCCGCCTGGCAATCGATGCTCGCCAAAGCGAAGGAGATTGGACTGACACCCAAAGAGTGTTCGTAATCTTCATTCTAAATTATAAATTCCCAATTCACTACGAAAGTACTTCACTTCATAATGGGGCCAACAGCCATAGGCAAGACAGCCTATGCCATTCGTCTCGCCAAGGAATTGGACACCGAAATTCTTTCGTGCGACTCCAGACAGTTTTACCAAGAGCTGAACATCGGCGTAGCCAGGCCTTCGGACGAAGAGCTCAAGGCGGCGAAGCACCATTTCATCGCCTGTCGCTCGGTAGAAAACCCTTTCAACGTCTATTCCTTTGAGCAAGAAGCACTGCAATGTCTCGAAAAGCTATTTGAACGACACGACATTGTGGTGGCCGTTGGCGGAAGCGGATTGTATATCGACGCCTTGTGCAAAGGCATCGCCCTCCTCCCCGACCCCGCGCCCGGACTGAGAGCGCAATTGAAACAGCAACTGCAAGAGGAAGGCATTGAAAGCTTTCAAAAAGCGCTGCAACAACTCGATCCCGCTTACTACGCCATTGTTGACAAGCAGAACCCCGTTCGACTGCAACGCGCCCTTGAAGTGTGCATCACGTCAGGAAAACCCTACAGCGAACTGATTGCGCAACAGCGACCTATCAGGAATTTCGAAATCAAGAAGACCGTTCTCACCACTTCGCCCGAAGAGCTTCGCAAACGCATCAACAGGCGCGTGGATCTAATGATTGAGATGGGACTGGAAGAAGAGGTTCGCCAAGTAATGAAGTTCCGCCACTTGAACACGCTAAACACCGTCGGATACAAGGAGTTTTTCGAAGCCTGGGACCAAGGCAACCACGACACCCAAAGCATAACGGAAGCCATCAAGACCCATACATGGCAATATGCCAAGAAACAGCTTACATGGATAAAACGGGATAGTGCCGAAATTAAGAATCAACAGTGCAATAGCCACTGACAGCCATTCTCGTTTCACTTTTCACATACTTTCCTGCACTGATTGAGTTGATTCCAAAAGTCAGGGAACGACTTGCTGACGATTTCGGGATTAACAATTTGCAAATCCGGGAAAGGAATCTGCAACGGAGCAAAGGCCATAGCGATACGGTGGTCGTCGTAGGTCTCCACAGGCTGAACGGGACACAGCCGTGCCGGTCTGATGCGCAATTCGTTTTCTGTAACAGTTACAGAACCACCCATCTTGTTGAGTTCAGTCTGCAAGGCATTCAGCCTATCAGATTCTTTGACGCGCAGATTCTTGACGCCCAAGAGATTGGCTTTTATGCCCAGATAGGCACAAGCAACAGCCACCGACGGCAGCAAGTCGGGACAGTCTATAAAATTGTATTTCAACGACTTTTCAGCCACCCCAGAAGCCTGGATAGTTACCGAGGGCGAACCCGAACGATAAGGAGAGCGCACCTCGCGCGACACTACGCCCAACTTGGAAAAGATACTCGCCACCACAACATCGCCCTGAGAAGACTTCAACGAAAGTCCTTTCAGCCGGAAACGGACACCCGGCATCATCAGCGCCAAGACATAGAAATAGGACGCTGCCGACCAGTCGGACTCGACAGAAATGGCACGAATACCAGGCAAATCCACCATGCGCGTTACTTGATAGATTCGGCCATTGCTGCTACGCGTAACCCCCATGCCAATCTGACGCAAGACATCGCAAGTCATCTCAATATAGGGTCTTGATGCGGGGCGACCGGTCATGGATACGGTGATGCCGTCGGGCAGGACACACCCCAGCAACAGCAACGAAGAGACAAACTGGCTGCTTTGCGTAGGATTGATGATGGCCATTTTACGACGAGGCAATCCACCTTCGATGCACACAGGAATACATCCTTCCTCTTCCAACGACCGAACGGAAAAGCCCATAGCGTTCAATGCCTCAATTAAATGCGCCATAGGACGACGTTTGAGGCGGTCGCTTCCCGAAAGTATATGCACGCCAGGAATGGTGCAGAGCAAAGACATCAAGAAACGCGCCACGGTTCCAGCATTGGCGCAATAGTATTCAGGTTCCGCATCCAACGACAAGCCCTTTGCCCGTTTTTGCTGGTTGCGCTCCAACTCCGACAAAAGATGTCGCAACAACTGCGTATCGTCGGAGTCGGACAGATTACGCAACTGAAGGCGCTTTTCCAAAAGGAAATTAAGCACCAGCCAGCGATTGCTCAGACTTTTGGAGGCAGGCAGGATAATATGGATGTCGTTGGTGTTCAAAGTCCGTACTCTTTAATTTTCCTATAGAGCGTGCGTTCGGAGATGCGAAGTTCTTCGGCGGCGCCTTTGCGGCGTCCCTTATGGCGTTTCAAGGCAAGCTTGATAGCCTTACGCTCACGATCTTCCAAAGCCAAAGGCTCTTCTTCGACCAGTTCGGCATCCAAGAAAGCCTGCTGCGAAGCATTTTCACCCGACTCATCTTCTTGGGGGTGCAGAATTTCGAGCGTTGACTCGGACTTGCGTTCATTCTCACAATCAGGCTTTTCCACATCATAGCAAACATCCAAGGTCTTGTTCGGTCGTGCGTTGAGTTCAACATTGGAAGGCAAGTGGTCGCGCTGCGCAATCTGCGCCACAATCTGCCGCAAATCGTTGATTTCGGTACGCATTTCATTGATCATCTGACCCATCGACAACGCCTTGAGCAACAATTCTCTGTCAGAGATTCCGGAATGAGAGCCGTTGGCGCCAGAAACTACGGCAGGCATTTTCTCTTCGGGAACGTATTGCAGATAATTCTGCAATATAGCCATCGTTATGGTGCGTTCCGTTTCCACTACGGCGATCTGTTCCGTGATATTCTTCAACTCCCTGATATTTCCATACCAAGGGTAATTCATCAAATAGCCTCGGGCGTCCTCCGACAAAAAGATGGGCGGCATATTGTATTTATCCGCCACGTCGGAAGAGAATTTTCTGAACAGCAACGGAATGTCGTCTTTTCTTTCCCGCAAGGGAGGAATATAGATGGAGATTTGGTTGAGGCGGTAATACAAGTCCTCACGAAACCGCCCCATACGAACAGCCTCCACGATATCGACATTGGTGGCCGACACTACACGCACGTTGATTTTCTGCGCAACGGAAGAGCCCACAGGGATGATTTCACCATTTTCAAGCACACGCAACAATTTCACCTGCATAGACAAAGGCAATTCGCCAATCTCGTCAAGAAAGATAGTGCCGCCATCAGCCTCTTCGAAATAGCCTTTACGATTCTTGTCGGCACCTGTAAAAGCGCCCTTTACATGGCCGAAAAGCTCACTTTCGATAGTGCCTTCGGGAATTGCGCCACAGTTGACCGAAATCAAGCCTTTTCCTTGCTTTACGTGCTTTCGCAAGCTGTTTTCATGGATGATTCGGGAAAAAACATCCTTTCCCACGCCACTTTCACCCGTAATAAGGATGCTCAAATCAGTTGCCGCAACCTGTATGGCCTTGTTCAACGCCAGCAACAACTTCGGGTCGTTGCCCACAATATCATATCTTTTCTTAAGTGCCTGAATATCCATGTATTTTAAGTTTAAGCCTTGAGTTATGAGATGGAAACATCAATGAATACCATCTATCACACTATCACCCTATTGAGAATGTCGTGTTCTATTTTAATCTGGATTGTTTTCAATTCACATTTTTCGGCAATCAGCATCATCTGTTCTTCGGTAGAGATTTCCAGCTTGAGTTTTCTATCGATTTCCTCCATGCGCAAACGCAACTTCTTGGATTTGAAATTATAAATGGAATCCTTGACATCTTCGAACAAACGACTTTCTGGCTTTGTAACATAAATGCCTTTCTTCGCCCACAAGTCGCTAATCTTATAAGGGTCAATCATTAACGACAACGCCTTGTTTCTCATAACAACATCCTCGCACTGAGCGAAATAATTTGCATCGGGAAGTGGAGTTCCTTCAACGACACAACGATCGTAGAGGTCGAAAATCTGCTGATAAAGCGCATTGTCGAAACGCAGCTTGTCCGCATTCAATTCACTGACAATCAAATCTGCGACACAACATTCCAACACGGCAGGGTTGCCATTTTCATCATTATAAGGCTGCTGAATTTCCTTAGCGCCACTATTGACCAGCAGGGATATGATTTTCATTTCTTGCGACTCACATTGCGACAGTTTATCCTCAAGCGGTGCAACAAGTTGCGTTTTGTCGGGTCGGAGTTCTTCCGACTGAGGTTCGGCAACAGGTTCATTGTCTTCGGCGCGCTGCTGGCGCGCCGAAGCCTGTTCCGCCTCCTTCCACGCTTTTTGCACGTTGTTCGACATCGTGCGGCTCAGCACACGCATCAGCGAATCTTCCGTAGCGCCGAAAAGATGTGCGCACTGCTTTACATACTCGTTGCGCTCCAAGGTATCCGGCACCAATGCGATGGTATCGATGATTTCCTTTTCGAGTTCCGCCTTTCGGATAGGATCACGACTGACTTCCTCACTGACCAAACGCATTCGATAGAGCAAGAAATTCTCTTCATGCGATGCGAGATATTCCTGCAAACGGGTGGAGCCATATTTCTGAGCGTAGCTATCAGGATCCTCTTCGTCGGGAAACAAAACGGTGCGGACATGCATGCCCTCGGCAAGAATAAGATTTACAGCCTTCAGCGTGGCCTTGATGCCGGCAGAATCGCCATCGTACAGCACCGTAATATTGTTGGTATAGCGCTTGATGAGCCTAATCTGCGGCGTGGTCAAAGCGGTTCCGCACGACGCCACTGTGTTTTCAACGCCCGACTGGTGCATGGAAATCACATCTACGTTGCCCTCTACCAAATAACATTTGTCGGCCTTGACGATAGCGTTCTTAGCTTGGTAGAGTCCGTAGAGGACATTGCCCTTGAGGTAAATATCGGAATCCGGCGAGTTGACATATTTGGCGGCCTGTTTTTCTTTCGAAAGCACGCGACCGCTGAAGCCCAACACACGGCCAGAGACGCTGAATATAGGGAACATCACACGTCCACGGAAACGGTCGTAACTTTTTCCATCCTCTTTGAAGATGGTCAAGCCTGTCTTTTCCAAAACATTGTCGGAATAGCCACTCTTGCGGGCATGGTCGGTAAAGTTGGACCATTCATCCTTGCAATAGCCCAAGCCGAACTTTTTGATAACCTCATCGCTCAATCCCCTTCCATGGAAGTAGCTTAATCCGATTGCACGCCCCAGTTCATCTTCGTACAGCAGTTCGGCAAAATATTTCTGCGCAAATTCCGTCACATGGAACAAGGCGTCGCGTTCGCTTTGGCGCGCCTTTTCCTCATCGGACTGCTCATCCTCCTCTATTTCGATGTTGTATTTCTTTGCAAGATAGCGCAACGCCTCTGGGTAAGTGTAATGCTCGTGCTTCATCAAGAATCCAACGGCATTGCCGGCCTCGCCGCATCCAAAGCACTTGTAGATGCCTTTGGAGGGCGACACATAGAACGAAGGAGTTTTTTCGTTGTGAAACGGACAACAGCCTATATGATTGGTTCCTCGCTGCTTGAGCGACACGAACTCCCCCACCACGTCAACAATCTGCGTGGCGTCCATAATCTTGTCTATGGTCTCTTTGTTTATCATCGTTGCGAATGCAAAATTACACAAAAAATATGACAATTTGGCAGACTTTTTCCTTTTTATATATAATAAACACTAAAATCTAAAGAAAAATATGTAACTTTGCACTTTATAACATCCATTAATTCACTCTGCAAACGCACTTTATATGCAGGTTTCCTATTGCATAGCACACTTCTAAACCTTCTAAACCTTAATCAAAAATTCCTCATTGGCTGTGGCGAAACGTTTTTCCATTTTTTTCGTGGCTATTAGCATGATATTGGCCAATAGCGAATCACTTGCCCACAATCATCGCGACACTTTGGGCACGGGCACACGAATCAATTTTGTGCAGAACATGGGGCAATGGGACAACAACATTCGTTTTGCCACGCAGATGCAGCAGGCCGCCTTGTTTGTAGAGCCGCAACGATTCACTATCGTAGTGCGCGGCGCCGCACCCACCGATGCGCCATTCCACCATGCACGCGGACACAAACTTCATGCCTATCGCATCAATTTCGTCGGTTGCAACGACAATGCGACAATAGCAGGAAACGATGTCGGGGCGAGCTATGAGAATTTCTTCATTGGAAACGACCCCCAGCGATGGAAATCACATGTGCCGAACTACAGCAACGTTGAATACGCAGACCTCTATCCCAACATCAACCTACGCGTCTATTCGGCCGAGCATGCACTAAAATACGATTTCATCGTGTTTCCCGGTGCCGACCCCAACGACATTGCCTTGTTTTACGAAGGCGACGTGAAACTAAAAACCGTGCACGACGACTTGATTGTCTGCACTTCGGTGGGTGAAATCCTGGAAGCGAAACCTTATGTATATCAAGAAATTGACGGCTTAAGGCATGAAATTCTTTCGGGATACCGCATTCAGCACGACACCGTGCGTTTTGAGTTAGGCGACTACGACACCACGCAGCCCCTAATCATCGATCCCACACTCTATTTCTCCACCTACACAGGCTCAACCGCCGACAACTGGGGAACCACCGCCGCTTACGACTCCTACAAAAACACCTACACCGCCGGATTGGTATTCAGCATTGGATTTCCCGCCTCCTTGGGCGCCTACGACGACAGTTACAACGGCAACGCCGACATTGGAATCTTCAAGTTCGACGAAACCGGGACCACACGCATCTATGCAACTTACCTTGGAGGAAACCAGGCCGACATGCCTCACAGCATGTACGTGAACTCTTTCGACGAGCTCCTCATCTTTGGAACCACAGGGTCAGACAACTTTCCCACAACCGAAAACGCCTACCAACGAACCTTCAAAGGTGGTCCAGAACTGGCATATCTATGTTTTTTCAACTCTGAATACTATCGGGACATCTATTACCCCAACGGAAGCGACATCTTTGTAAGCCGTCTTTCCGCTGACGGCAGCCAACTGCAAGCCTCTACATTTGTAGGCGGCACCAACAACGACGGACTCAACTACCGCACACGATACAACGAAAGTCCCGTTTCCATCATACAAGGCAACGACTCTCTGTACTACAATTACGGCGACGGGGCTCGAGGCGAGCTCATAACCGACGATTTCAACAACATATATGTTGGCTCCACCACATTCTCTATCAATTTCCCCGTAACAGCCAACGCGCTCCAACAGTACCAAGGAGGACGGCAAGACGGTGTGGTATTCAAGTTGGACTACAACATGCAGCACCTTCTGTGGAGCACCTATTTGGGCGGAAATGGCGACGACGCCGTGTATGCCATCGATACCGACAACGAATACAACCTGTTAGTTTGCGGCGGGACAAATTCCACCGACATGCACACCACCAGCGACGCTTTCCAGCGCAGCTACGGAGGAGGGTCGGCGGATGGATTCATCGCGAAAATCGCCTACAACGGCGACCAGATGATGGCGTACACCTATTTTGGTTCCGACGCCTACGACCAATGCTATTTTGTACGTTCAGGCAAGCACAACGACGTGTTTGTGTTCGGGCAGACCTGCGCAGCGGGCAACACAATGATTTTCAACGCAAACTACAGCACGCCCAACAGCGGCATGCTCTTGGCCCGATTCTCGCCCAATCTCGACAACAGAATATGGTCAACGGTCTTTGGCACTCCCGACGGCCACCCCAACCTCTCCCCGTCGGCATTTACCGCCGATATTTGCGACAGAGTCTATGCCGCTGGATGGGGTCGAGATTTCGTAGGCTACAACAATGTACAATGGAACACGGCAGGCACATGGAACATGGCCACAACACCCACGGCATACCAAAGTGCCACCGATGGACAAGATTTCTATCTGATGTGCCTCAACGATGACGCCTCGGCGCTCAACTACGCCACGTTCTTCGGAGAACTGCACATCAACTCCAGCGACGGCGGCACCGACCATGTGGACGGTGGTACCAGCCGTTTCGACCGTTTGGCGACCCTTTATCAATCGGTCTGCGCCAGCTGCGGCAGTCACAGCGGGTTCCCCACAACACCAGGCGTTTGGTCAAACACCAACCCAAGCAACAACTGCAACAACGCACTGTTTCGGTTTAACGTCAACGACGACTTTCCCGTCGCCGAATTCGTCATTCCGTCCATTGGGTGCTCGCCCTATACCATCAGTTTTCACAATACGGGCAGAGGCGACTCCTATCTTTGGGACTTCGGCGACGGCACCACCAGCACGGAAGCCAATCCCACACACACTTTCACCAACCCGGGAAATTACGAAGTGCAACTTATCGCCCTGATGCCTGACGGATGCCGTTCCGCCGACACACAGACAACTACCGTGAAGGTGCTCAACCCGCAACCGCAAAGCAGAGAAATCGCCATCTGCACGCCACCACCATTCCAAATGGACATACAGCCCATGACAGGATGCAGCTACCACTGGACAGGCGGCACCGTGAGCGACAACACCATCGCCAACCCCATCATCTACACCGACGGAACATACATACTCACCATTACCACCGCCAACAACGCCTGCACAGAGACCGACACTTTCCATGTACAATTCAACAAGATAATCGACACGCTGACGGTGACCAATCCCACATGTCCAAACGGCAACGACGGTTCTATCTCCGTAGCAATCACCCCATACGTACAACAACCCATAACCTATTATTGGAACGGCGTGGAATCTTCCAGCAACACACTTACAGGTCTGAGCGCCGGAACCTATCGGCTGCGCGTGGAAGACAATGCAGGATGCTTTGAATCCGAGCGCACGATCACCCTAACCAATCCCCCAACCCCAGAAGTGGAGAAAGAGACGCAAAACAACATCTGCAACGACTGCGAAGGCCATATCCACCTGCAGACCTCAAACGGTCAGGGTATGCCCTACAGCTACACATGGAACGACGGACCCATCGGCGACACCCGCAACAACCTTTGTCAAGGAATCTACATCGCCACCATTTCCGACACCAACGGCTGCATCATTTCCGACACTACCACCATCACCCTGCAAAACACATTCGCGAACGTATCGGTTTGGGCCGACGACACCTTGCTCTTCACTGGCGAAAGCACCACCCTTCACGCGACCTCGCTTGCAAACGTAAACTACGAATGGTCGCCCAACATAGGCTTACAAAATCCCCACTCAAGCACAACTGTCGCCACGCCCGAAGAATCCACCACCTACACCGTGTTGATGACCGACAGCATTGGATGCACCTACTCCGACACCGTAGCCATACACTGCATCGATGTTGTATGCGGCCGCCCAAACATATTCATTCCCAACTCATTCACTCCAAACAGCGACGGTGTAAACGACTACCTTTGCTTTAGAGGTGAATACATTACGGCTTTCCACATTGTTATTGTTACACGATGGGGTGAAGTGGTATTTGAGTCCCACGACATTCAAGAATGCTGGGACGGACGCTACAAAGACAACTGGTGTCAACCCGGGGTTTACATGTATGTCTGCAACATCGAATGTGAGGTAGGACAAAAAGTGCAGTTCAAGGGCGACATCACAATAATCCGCTAATCCTCGTCCACTCAGGAATGAAAGACCAATTTGTCATAGCACATCTAACTGATTTAGAACACACCGACATTGTCGTAAGTCATGCATTGCAGCTTGCTGGCTTTCTTCAAAAAGACATCATCCTGCTTTATGTGGAAGACGAGAAATACAACGGATGCACGGCCAACGAAGCGTCCCAAAAACTGAAAACACTGTCCGAAACACTTCCCGGCACCTCCTATTGCGCGCTCAAAGGCAAAACCAAAGAAATCATCTCGTCGCTACCCACGATGCTTAACGGAATTGTGGTAGTAACGCAAGTGGATAGCAATGCACCCAAGCGCACGCCTCTCCATTACAAAGAAGTGCTTCGCAACTATGCGGAAAGCAAAATAGCGTTCCTTGCCGTTCAAGAAAAAGCGTCACATCCCGAATCTTGGAAGAAAGTAGCCATGACTGTGGACTACCGCAAGGAGTGCAAAGAAAAACTCATCTGGACAAGTTATTTCGCCCGATTCAACCACAGCCAGATAAACATTCTGTCGCAGCACTACAAAGACGAAGGTTTGCGTGACCTATGGCGGAACAACATGTTGTATTTAAGAAAGTTCTTCGAAAAGCTATCGCTGACCTATCTTCAGGATGAACTGCAAGGCAACTCGTCCTATCCCGACTTGGATGCCCTACCCTATTGCCTGCAACACGAAATTGGCATTCTCGTCGCCACCACCACTCCCACGCGAGAGGTGGATTTTTGGGAATGGATTACAGGAACGCAGGAATGCAAGACCATCATCAACGAGCAGCATATTCCCATACTTTTCATCAATCCCAGAGATGATCTGTATGTGCTTTGCGATTAATTCCCCCGATAGTCTGAAAGCATTCCATATCTTTCATCGAAATCTCTGAAAAGAAAAACGAGGCGGCTGCCCTGTGGGCATCCGCCTCGTTTATTCGTTGAGCGAATACTATCGCAGCAGTTCAATCACACCATTGCGCTCGATGTTTCCAATATATCCCTTGGCCTTGAACTTGTAGTAATACGTGCCAGCGGGCAAATTATCGGCAGCGGGATCCCAGAAATCCTCTTCCGTGGAGATGTTTTCCTTATGATATACACAAGCGCCCCAGCGGTTGTAGATATAAAGAGAGTTGATGGGATAAGCGAGGCCCTCGACAAGGTTCTTGATGACAAACTTGTCGTTGATACCGTCACCGTTGGCTGTAACCACGTTGGGGAACTGCAAGAAGTCGTTGACCAACAAGATGGTTGCCTCTGAAGTATCGGCACACAGGACAACGTTACCACTGGGAGCCACATTGTCGGTACGAGCAATCAAGCGCACCAGATAACTGCCCGAAATATCCTCGCCATCCGTTCTCCAATCAAACGTAGGATCCTTGTCAATCAACGTATGGAACGAGATGTTGTTGTCTTTGTCGTACTGGATTTCCCAGAAATACTTGTTTTCGTCAATCATAGGGTTGGTTCTGTTTTCCAACTGAATGGAAGGATGCAATACCGTAGGATATACAGGTTCCCATGAGAACGCAGCCGTAGGACTCGGAAATACCGTAAAGAGTTCTGGGAAAATCAAAGAGTCCTTGCAACCCTTGTCGGACGAGACATAGTATTTAAGATCGTAAGTGCCGGCGGCGTAGGTATGAGATGGGCTATCCTCTGTAGATTCATATCCATCGCCGAAAATCCAATGGTGTTTGTCGCCGCTTACCGTAGAGTTCTTGATGTTAATAGTGAACGGCTCGCAACCTTCCAAGGGATAGATTCCCGGGTCGAAGCTTGGAATAGGCTGGGCTCCCGTATTGATATAGATAGAATCTCTGGCTTGACAAATCTTACCAGCCTTACCATGATTGGTAACCTCGGCGACATAAAGCTGCCCATTCTCCACAAACTGTCTTGTAAACACCGAATCTGACGTTTCGCCCGTAGGCTCCCACAAATAGGTGTATTGAGACGTAGCGGCATGTCTGTCTCTGGCATTCAATGTCATCATGTCCACACCACACAAAGTAGTATCATCGCCCAAGTTAGGTGCAGGAGTCCATTCTACCGTGACATGTGTAGCCGTATCCCATTCGCAGCCAAAACTATCATAGATATCAACCGTAACCCTAAAGTATCCAGCCGTATCGGGAGAAGAGACCTCTGTCGTAACAGAGTCAATTGATTTGAACACAATACCTCTGTAGTAACCCAAATCCCAATCGCTCTGAGTGGTATCAGGCGCCCAAACCACAGAGTCGATAGGAACCTGATATTCGCAGCCTTCGCCAGATGAGATGCCACAGATATCCATAGACCAGCTAAATACCCAACCATTATCACGACCAAGTTCATCACAAATTTCAATTTCCCATGTACCATTCAAAGGACAACCGACCAAAGTCGAAAAATCATCAGCAGGCATATAATAACCAGACTTGTCTTCATGATTACTGGGATCAACGGTCTGGAATGTTTTCGTACCAGCATCATTACCTGGACGTCCAGGAGGAATGGGGTCGAATGTAAATGTAATCGGACTGATATTTCCGGCACTTGCCAGATAATAGTTTCCTGCCAAGGTAGTATTTGCGAATTGTCCGTCCACCAAAGTATAGTCCTGATTACGGCTAAAGCAATAGTCCCAACCCACACCATACATATTTTTTAATGAGTCACAATAGTCTGCAGCCGAACCACTTGCGTCCCAATTGAAAAAATCGTTACCTCCATAAGGACAGCCTGTATAGCGACCGCCACCGCCACCTGCCGCTGATGGCAACGAGGAACCAGAGGGGACATTTTTGTATTTGAGATAAGCCTTGTTACCCGTTGGGCAAATGATAGCCAAACTATAGTCACCCATATAAGTATGCTCATAGTTCACGCAAATAGAGCAGATATCTCCTTTGTCTTGAACAAGACGTCCTCCCGGGAACTCATCGAATGTAACAGGAGCTGTATAGCAACGACCGCAAACCGAAGCAGCATAGGGGCCATCGGGGATAAACGTCCTCACGTCATTAATCTTTGAACTAATTTTCGTAAAAGAAAGTCGGCGCAACTGCAAACTACCCGTACCGCCATCGTAGCCCACATTAATAGTAGTTGCCTCGTCTGTACATATTGTTGGCAAAGTCATAATGGTTTTAATGGGATTAGGCGCAAGGCGAACCTTTACCCTTTCATAAGCTGAAGAGGTACAACCATATTCATCCTTCAGTTCCAGCACTACGTTATAGCAATCCAAATCAACATAGTCTTCATACGTCACTTCCGTAAGGTTCACGCCATAGAGAGAATCAGTTCCGTTTCCGAAATGCCACTGGAACTCGGTGTTGGCATCTTCAGGGGAATACCAACTACTAATATCCAAGTATTCTCCATAACCTCTAAATACGACACCGTCCCCCAAACAAAGGTTGACACCCCTAATGATATTGGTGTCCAAATGATCGATAGAGTCTGTGGTTCCAACCACAAAAGTCGTGTCGAACTCATAGAGGTCAACCAACGTGCAGGTATCGTAGATTACACCGTCTCTATGGGTCTTATAGAAAACGCTGTCAATGTGAGGCACGGGAAGTGCGCAAGGTTTTGCGCATTCAACACGTATAGAAAAACCATTGAAATAGCCCATGCCGCCACCTGAGGACGAAGCTTTCAAACGCAACGTAAGGTTATAGCTCGTGTTGGATGGGGAGACATACACAGACTTGAAACGCAAGTCGTTGTAGTCGTTATTCGCCTTTATCAACAATGGCGAAGAGGTGGTAGGACCGTCATAGACGAATAGCGTGTCCATAGGATTAATGTCGAACTCCTCAAAATAGAAGGAAAGATGTGTGCTGTCGGCACAGTTCACACACGAAATGGTATAATGATAGTCGTATCCGCTACCATACGTGTTGCCACCGCCATCGTCATAAATGCGAATACCCTGATCCGGGAGCGCCATCGAACCACCATTCGTTGTGGCATCAAGATTAATGACAACAATGTCTTGAGCCATTACATTGCATCCCCATGCAACGAGCAGCGCGAATAGCAAAGTTTTGAAACATCTTGTATTCATATTACTAATTTTATCAATTTCACAATAAAAGCGTCCGGTTATTTATCTTGGTTGTATTTCTCAGGAAATTCGGTACGTTCGTATATTTCCTGGTTGGAACGGACAGCCAGATAATGATAATCCTCATTCTGAATCACAAAATAGATTGTTTTGTTGTAATCCTGAAACTGGAACTTCTGAAAATCAAAAGCATAGTAGTTCAACGTATTTAAGTCAACTACACCCGTAGCGAAAGGTTCTCCGGTGAAGACGTTTTTCACTTCCGAGATATTGAAAATCTTGGCTTCTTGAGGAACGTCATTGGTGAGGAAGAAGGCATTGTGGGAATAGGCGCACAGCCAATCAATCTTTTCCTGTGCACAATCCTCTAACTTGTCCTCAATATTGCCGTAGTAGGAAGCAGCAATTTCCCTGCAGTTCTGGGCGTTCAAAATGGTGAAAGAGAACAGAACCGATGCAATTAAAAGTATTTTTTTCATAATTTTTATATTTTTCTCCTTAATAATCAAGGCGATGACATATCACGCCTACAAATTGCAAAGATATTGATTTATTTCGATATAGCAAAACTTTTATCACTTTTTATCAAAAAAAGATTTCAATAAGCCTTGTTCCTCATCCGATTCTCGATTCATGCAAAAAAACATGTCTCCAATTCCCACGCCTTTACCGCAGTCTTCCATAGCATAAAGTCCCAACTTACCCTGAAGATAATCAAGTTGTTCCGGGGTCGAATAATGGAACACCCAAATGGTTTTTTCCCTGTACTCAATACCCATAAAGCAACTATTGTTCACATCTACGGAATCGCCTCTCGTCACGGCGGGTGTCTGGGGATGGTTCTTCATTCCATAATGCGTCAGCACCACTTCGTTACCGTCAGCCAACGACTGAAGCAAATTCTGAGGCAGTGTTTCCACATTGAAATCAGCAGTCAAACGATTCCACGATGCATCGTCTTTTGCCTGCAACATCGTCACATCCAAAGTCATGTCGTCTTCGAGACGATAATCGATGATGCAGGCAACGGAAAGCGTTTTGTCAAGCGCATACTGGAGATAGAGCTGCGTTTGGGCCTTGAGACCCGAAGAAGCCAGCGCCATCAAAACAAAACAAACGACAACCTTTTTCATTTTCATACCCCTTTCTTAATTAGAAAATGATTCAACCTGTCAACGATAGTGTCAGCCTCGGAATAGTCGTTCCAGACAATCATCGAATACTCGGTTTCTTGAAACTCAGCAAGGAAATCGGAGCGCTCCTCTTGGGACTGATCGGCGACCTTTGCAAAATCTTGTTGAGGTTGCGCAGGTGCTGGTTGCGCTTCGGAATCCAATACCGAAACGCCTTGACACGATATGGTATTCCTGACCGCCACAACAGTTTTATAGGTCTGGTTCGTGGCGGCAGACGCTACTTGCCGAGGCTGTTCTTGCGGTGCTTGCACGGCCACAGGCGTCTCGACACGCGCCACCACAGGACCTACCGCAGAAGTGCCCGCTCCATCATGTCGCAGCAATCCGATTGCCGCCATCGGAAGCGCCACCACGGCAACAACGGCACGCCGAACGACCCGTTTGCGGTGCTGCGACCACTGTCCGCTACGAATCAGCTTGCGGACATCCTCTTCGGATGTTATTTGACGATTACTTTCCATTATTATTATTTTGTACTTGTTTTTTCAATTTTTGGACAATGCGACTCATACGCGTCCCCACTGCACTTTCTGTCATCGCAACCTCATCGCCTATCTGGGCATAGGATTTGTTTTCCAAAAAAAGCATTACAATTCTTCGGTCAACTTCATCCAAACCATTAATCAACGTCTCAAACTTCTCCAGCCCCGACAGGTCTTCAACTTCAACCGCTACATCCGCCAACTGCACATCTACATTTACATATCTATGTTTCATTACGTTGCGTTTATTATACGTAACAACAGTATTGTACGCAATCTTATATATCCACGTCGATTCCTTGCTCTCCTTACGAAACCTGAACAATCCAAACCTATTGTATTCCTCCCACAGTCTCAACACCACCTCGTTGTACAAATCCGCCACATAGGAGTCGTCTTGCTTCGCAAACTTCCTGCAAATCTTATAGATGCCTACCTCATTAGATTTGAGCATAGCCATAAAAGCCTCCTCTTTTTCATTTTTTATCGACATCCGTAAAATTTTACAACTAATTAGACTAAATAAATTTCAAAAAAATCACAAGACTTGAAATTTTAACTTTATTTAACTACATATTTAACATCATACGCCCAAAAGCAAGCAACCACGACAAAACGCTACAGATTGTATATCATATTATTATTACGAAAATAAAACAAATAGAATGAAACGACAAATTAACATCTTAAAAATACATCAAGGTGGGTTCGCCAACAACAAAAACAGGGACAGACAACATTGTTGTCAATCCCTGTAAATCAAAATCCTTGCAATACCTTTTATGCGGTTTTTTTACGCAAATGGTTAACCAATGCCATCAAGAAACCGTACACCAAGAATCCTCCCGGAGGCAGGATGAACATCAGCATACCATCGGCGCCGCCAATGAAGTTGTAGCCGAAAATAGAGCCAGTGCCGAGAATTTCACGCACCATACCGATGAACGTCAACGCCCAGGTAAAGCCCAAACCCATGAAAAGACCATCGAGCAAGGAGTGCCAAACGTTGTTCTTGGAAGCGAACGACTCGGCACGGCCAAGTACGATACAGTTCACCACAATCAGCGGAATGAACAGACCCAAGGTGGCAGATAAGTCGGGCAGATAAGCCTGCATAACCAACTGCACTACCGTCACGAAAGTAGCGATAACCACGATAAAGGCGGGAATACGCACCTTATCGGGAATAACGCTCTTGAGCAACGAGATGACAATGTTGGACATCATCAATACAAATGCCGTGGCAAGACCCATGCACATGCCGTTGATGGCGGAAGTGGTAGTTGCCAATGTCGGGCAGGTACCTAACACAAGGACCCAGGTGGGGTTTTCCTTGACTAAACCATTTTTGATAATTTCACCAGCTTTCATTAGTTGAGTCCTCCTTTCTGAAATGCATTGTATGCTTGTTCAACAGCGTCACAGAACGCGCGGGAAGTGATAGTGGAGCCACTGATGGCATCCACCTCTCCGCCGTCCTTCTTGACCTTGATATTATTCTTGCCAGGGTTCATGCCTACCACGGCACCCTTGCCGTCTTTCTGGAACCATTCGCCAGCCTTGGCGCCCAAACCGGGGGTCTCCGAGGTCTTCAGCACTTGATAGCCCGTAATGTCACCTTCGGGATTGAAGCCAAACATCACATTCAAGTCGCCCCCAAAACCCTTGTGGGAAACTGCCGAAACAGCCATACCCACAAACTGGTCTGCAGCATCGTAAACCTTTGTGCAAGCCATTCCTTCAATCTCGACCTCTTCGGAACGAGAAAATTCAGGCAGAACGGCCTTCAAAGCTGCTTCCGTTTTTTTCTGGTCCGCCATACGGATAGGTTCAGCGGTAACGCCGCTGACCAAGGCCAAAACCGCTGCCGCCACCACCGAAATAACGGTCAGCGACAGGAACATATTAATCAATGTAGATTTTGCTTTCTTTGCCATAACTATTGTTTTTAGTGTGAACGGTGACATGTGAACTGACAACATCTTAGTCTTGACGAATCACATTCTCAAAGCACCATTCCTAAATCATAAATATCAAGTTGGACAGTTGATTATTTTGCGAATCTTGCAGGTTTGCACCAACGGTTGATAAGCGGTGTAACGGCGTTCATCAGCAGGATGGCGAAGGATACACCTTCTGGATATGCGCCCCATGTACGGATGATGATAGTCAAAAGACCGCAGCCAAAACCGAAAAGCAGCTGACCGCTCTTAGCCATAGGAGAGGTGACCATATCCGTTGCCATAAAGCAGGCACCGAGCATCAAACCACCGCTGAGAATGGAATAGACAGGATTCATATAAGCCGTAGGATCAATCAACCAAAGGATTCCGCTGAACACGAAAGCCGTACCGATAAAGGCAACGGGGATATGCCCGCTGATGACTTTTTTGCAAAGAAGATAGATGGCACCAATCAAGATGGCGATGGCTGAGACCTCACCAGGCGAACCGCCGATGTGGCCCAGCAACATGTCCCACACCTGGGGCAATGCGTCAGTACCATTCTCCTTCAAGATTCCGAGAGGAGTGGCACCCGTGGTAGCATCGGTAGTAGGAACGCTCACCATGCTGAAAAGGTTCTCGCCCGGCTTAGGCCAAGTGGTCATCTGCACAGGGAAGGAAATCAGCAAAAACACACGGCCTACCAATGCGGGGTTGAAGGGGTTCTTGCCCAAGCCACCGAACGACATTTTGCCGATGCCGATGGCAACCAAAGCACCAATGACAACAATCCAAAACATCTCGCGAGTGGCAGGCACATTGAATGCCAACAACAGACCCGTAACCACTGCGGAACCGTCGCATATAGTAGAAGGTACTTTCAAGATAAATTTTTCAATCAGCCATTGAAACAGCACACAGCAAGCCACGGAAACCAAGCTTACCAAAAGCGCATTCAAGCCGAAAAAGGCGATAGCGACAAGCAACATAGGAATCAGTGCGATATTCACTCGCCACATGATTTTCTTTGTTGACTCGTCACTGTGTACGTGCGGAGAACCTGATACATTTAATAGTTTCATAATATGTCGAATCGTTGAGTTACTATTTTGTTGTTGATTAAGCGATTATTTCTTCTGGGCAGCCATCATGGCGCGAACCTTGTTCTTTCCCAAACGGATTTCGTCAAGCAAAGGCTTGTTGGCAGGACAGCTGAAGAAGCAGCAACCACACTCAATACAATCGAGGATATTGCGATCCTTTGCCTCGGCAAAACGCTCGTTGCGAACCAAACCAGAGAAATAATAGGGTTCCAATCCCATTGGGCAGGCGCTCACGCACTTGCCGCAACGGATACAGTTGGACTCCTTGGCACGAACAGCCTCGCTCTCGTCGATAACCAGTACGGAAGCGGCACCCTTAACGGTAGGACCATCGAGGTTGTAGATAGCCTTGCCCATCATAGGACCGCCACTGATGACCTTACCCGTGGTTGCGGGAAGTTCGCCGATAGAATGCTTGATGATGTCACCGTAGCTGATGCCGATACGCACCTGATAGTTGTGCTGGCTGGGGATTTTCTTGCCCGTAACAGTGAGGATATTCTCAATCAAAGGTTTGTTCTTCTGAATTGCTTCATAGACAGCGAAGGTGGTTCCAACGTTGCTCACCACGCATCCCACATCGATAGGCAGCTTGCCGCTGGGAACGCGACGACCAGTGATGGCGTTGATAAGCTGTTTTTCGGCGCCCTGCGGGTATCTAACCTTCAAAGGCTCAACGATGATGCCCTCAAACTTGCTTGCCATAGCCTTCATTACGGCGATAGGCTCGGGTTTGTTGTTCTCGATGCCAATATAGGCGTTGGGCACGCCCAAAGCCTTGCGCAAGATGCTCACACCGATGCAGATTTCCTCTGCATGTTCCATCATCACGCGGTGGTCGGAAGTAAGATAAGGCTCGCACTCGACAGCATTGATGATCAAGTATTCTGCCTTCTTGCCTTCAGGTACATTATATTTAATATGAGCGGGGAATGTAGCGCCGCCAAGGCCTACAATACCCATGTCTTTCAACTTAGCGACAATCTCCTGCGGAGTCAGCGTGCATTCGCGCTTGATGTCGGGCGTGCGGTCAATAGTCTCCATCCATTCGTCACCCTCTACATCAATATAGATGGCGGGTTTTGAAACACCAAAAGGATCCTTGCAGACATCAATCTTCGAAACCGTACCACTCACGGGGGAGTGGATGTTGGCGCACATGAAAGCCTTGGCCTCGGCAATGAGCTGACCCACCTTCACCTTGTCGCCCTTGTTGACGATAGGGGTAGCGGGAGCGCCCAGATGCTGGTTCATCAGCACGACGACCTTCTCGGGAACAGGAAACGGTTCGATGACCGCCTGTGTGGATATCTTGTTTTCTTCGGGGTGAACACCACCCATTGCAAAAGTTTTCATCTTCATGAAGTTTGGTATTACTAATTTTGAGTGGTTTCAGATTTTACAGGTTCTGCGACGGGAGCAGCAACTGACTCTGGTGCCGGAGCGGCCACCGGTTCAGTGGCGGGAGCAGCAACTTCCTTCTTGGGAGGGAAGTTCACGGCCTTGATGGCTCCAACGGGACACTCGGCGACACACTTGCGGCAAGCCTTGCAGAGATTGTAGTCGATATAAGCCAAATTGTTTTCAACATGGACCGCACCAAAAGGACAAACCTTCTCGCACTTACCGCATCCAATACAAGCGTTGTCGCAAGTTTTGCGGGCGTTAGCGCCTTTTTCGGTATTCACGCAGTTAACATAGACGCGACGATTGTTCTTGCCTTTGTTGCGCAATTCAATAACACCACGGGGACAAGCCTTGGCACAAGCGCCACAGCCGATACATTTGTCTTCATCGACCGTAGGCATTCCCGTTTCGGGATCCATGTGCAAAGCATCGAACTGACAAGCCTTGGCGCAATTGCCCAAGCCCAAGCAACCAAAAGCGCAACCATTGGCGCCAGCATACAAGGAGGAAGCAAAAGCACAATCCTGCAAGCCGTCATACTGACTTTTGTTTACAGAGCCGTTATGGCAGGTTCCGCAACGCACCACGGCAACCTGTGGGTCTGCCGCCTCGGCGGTGCACCCCAAAATCTCAGCGACCTTCTGGGCTACGGCGTCGCCGCCAGCAGGACATCTCAGTCCATCCATGTTGCCTTGCTTCACAAAAGCCTCAGCCATGGCACGGCAGCCAGCCTTGCCGCAGCCGCCGCAGTTTGCGCCAGGCAGAACTTCGGCTATTTCATCAATCTTAGGATCTTCATCAACTTTAAACTTTTGGGCTACAACATAAAGCACCACGGCGAATATTGCGCCGATCACGCCCAAAACCAATACTGCAAGAAGAAGTAACTTCGTTGTCATAGTAGCGTTTTTATTAGTAATAATTAAGTTGCAAATTTACACCTAATTTTTATTATGGCAAAGAAAAAGTTATTTTTTTTAGGAACAACGCATTTTTTCCAAAAAAGATTTGTAATTTTGCCCCATGAAAAAAACGATTTTCACCCTTTTGACCATCACGCTTTGCACGAGTGCCCTTATGGCACAGACTTCCAAGCACGGACACATAGAAATTACTGGAGATGTGTTAGTTGACCAACTTGTCAAAAAGCACATCGAATTCAACGAGCAGCTACGAACCGTTCCCGGATTCCGCATTCAAATAGCCTCCCTTTCGGGTACAAATTCCAAATCAAACGCCTTCAATCTAAAGGAGCAGGTATCCAATGCATTTCCCGAACAACAGGTTTATGTCATCTACGACGAGCCCAATTTCCGCGTAAAAGTAGGAGATTTTCGCACACGACTTGAAGCCTATGCATTTTTGCAACAGCTCAAGCCCACCCACCCAGGCACCATCGTCAAAGACAACATCTACCCCATTCCTCTCGACCCCAACGACAGGGTGCCCGAAACGGATGCCGACGCAGAATATTGAATTTATGTTGATTTGTTGAACTGTTGATTTGAATTATTGAGGTTTGCTTTACCCTATTAGACATCACACAACGACACACATATAAAAAAACAGCCATCCGGCTGTTTTTTTTGTTTTTCATTCGAGCAAGTATCACTTTTTCTACTTGTCGCAAACCAAACGGACAGAGAGGCACATTATGCGGAAATTGTCGTACAAATCGAAATTGCCGACCTGAAAACTATAGAACGAAGCGTAAGTTTCATTATAATAACTTGAACTCCAATAATATCCACCCGATCCGACAAGCTGCATTGTATAATACATACGCACACCAGCGCAAGGCAAGAAAACGGCACCCGCAGACTCCATTTTAGCCCACTGTTCAGCCGAATAGCAATTAGTGGTATAATTTTGGATAGTAGGATTGAACGAGCAACCCTCAGGCAGAGCCCAATCGTCGGGCAACAATATCGCACCCGCGACATCTGCAACAGTTGCAAAAGTCACCTTTTGCGCCGCATTGGGTCTTCCCGTTACCAAATAGTTCCATTCGTCGCGAGTCATCGTCCTCCACAGTCCAGGTTCATCGCCGCCGTTGGAAATAGCATTGTAAACACCCCAATCATAATCCGTGCCCGCAATGTCGTACATTTCCTGGCAATACTCATCATAATTATCGCTGGAGGCATAAGGCTTGGTAAGACCGTAGCCACTTGTACCAAAACCAAAAAGATCAATCCATCCCTCATAATCGGCGGCGGCATTGGCATTGGCGTCGCCAACAAAATCATATTGGTGTTCCGCAAAACGCCAAACAGCCGTCGTGGCGCAGTATTGCAAATTACCTTGTGAGAAATAGACCTGTTTGTCGGCGCCGACAGAGAAAAGTCCACCGAGGCGACCAGGATGCTCGTCAACGGGTCCTGAAGGGGGATTTTCCGGTGTAATAGGTTCTTCGGTGTCATCTTTCTGGCAGGCAGCGAAAGCCAAGAAAGGAATCAAAAGCAAAGCAAACTTTTTCATATTTTGTACATTTTAGAAATTCAACTGCAAAGGTACAAAAATAAATGAAAAATGAAAAGTCAAAAATGGGAAAATAAAGATTTCGGCATTGCAAAACACATTACCGACCCCAGAAACAAAAAAAAGACCTTGACTTCTCAAGGTCTTTTTGGTAGCGGGAATCAGACTTGAACTGATGACCTCCGGGTTATGAATCCAGCGCTCTAACCAGCTGAGCTATCCCGCCAAAAGCGAGTGCAAAAGTACAAACTTTCTGCAATACCACCAAATTTTTTCAAAAAAATCTTATCTTTGCACTGAAAATGTGTTTTTTCCGTTAATAGTAAAAAGTACAAAAACAATCGATAATGGAGGCAGACGACAAAAAACTATACAGTAATTTCGATTACGACAGCGCACTG
>JAZLKZ010000138.1:0-10463 GCA_045597845.1 Bacteroidales bacterium
GTCGCAAAGCACTCGCCTGCCTACCATCACTGAACGGATGTCAGGTACATACCACAGTGATGCTCAGCGAAGTTGATAGAAAAATCTTCAAGAAACTGGGCATCGGATTTACCTCCGACCCCGTCCGCAAACAAAACAAAGGTGTCAGAATAGAAAAATAACAGAAACCTTGCAGCTATGAAAAAAATTTTATTTCTTTTCGGATTATTCTGTGCCTCCATTCTCGGAATTGGATGCGAGTCGCACGACAAGATAATCAATTTCTCCGAACTTCCACAACAAGCCCAAAACTTTATCAACACACATTTCGCTGATCAACAAATCTCTTTTGTCATCAAAGAGGACGGCGAATACGAAGTGCGTTTCAACGACGGCACAAAGGTCGATTTCAGCCGCAAAGGTGAATGGGAGACAGTAGATTGCAACCATCTTCAAGTGTCTCAAAGCGTTGTGGCTCTGCTTCCGCAACGCATTCCATCTTATATCGAGTCGAACTTTGCTGAGGCTTTCATCACCAAGATTGAGCGAGAAAGAAAGTCTTACAATGTTGAGTTGAACAACGGTTTGGAGTTGGAGTTCAACTCCAATGGTGATTTTCTACGAATCGACGATTGATTTCTTACACAGATATGTTAGATGTTTTTTTCGACCCTATCGACTTGACAAAGATTGGGTATCACAAGGATCCTTTCCTGCCTTGCTTAGGCGAATGCATAAAATGCTATTCCAGCGAGGATGATTTCCCCGAAATCGTTCCAAACTCATTGGCAATCATAGGAATTGATGAAGAGAGAGGTAGTCACGACAACAAAGGTTGCGAAAAGGCGGCCGACAAAATCAGACACTATCTTTACGCTTTGGCGCAACCCATGAGCGGCATCAATGTATTGGACCTCGGCAACTTTAAGTGCGGCAACACACTTGAAGACACCTACATAGCCCTCACCGAAGTAGTCAGCCTCCTTTTGGAGCAGAATGTTACATTGCTACTTTTAGGCGGCACCCAAGACCTCACCTTCCCCATCTACAAAGGCTACGAAACCGTGGGGCGAGTGATGAACATCTGCGCTATCGATTCCCGTTTTGACATTGGCGGAGAAGCCGAAATAAACTCGCATAACTATGTAAAACACATTGTTATGCAACAGCCAAACTATCTGTTCAACTTCACCAATATCGGATACCAAACCTATTTTGTGGGCGCCGAATACGTGAAACTGATGGATGAGCTTAACTTTGACGCATTCCGTGTAGGCACCATTCAAAACGACATGGAACACGCAGAGCCTCTGCTGCGCAACGCGGATTTGGTGAGCGTAGATATCTCTGCGGTAAGACAGAGTGACGCTCCCGGAAACCCAAATCCATCACCTCACGGATTCTACGGGGAACAGCTGTGCCAGCTGGCACGCTTCGCAGGTATGAGCGACAAGGTTTCCACGATGCTGTTCTCGGAATACAATCCCACATACGATCGCGACGGACAAACAGCTCACATGATGGCGCACGCCGCATGGTATTTCATAGAGGGATTTTTCTGCCGTATGGGAGACTATCCGTATAGAGATCGTCAAAACTACCGTTCCTACACAGTAGAACTCCAAGGGCAAGGCATGGAACTGCACTTCTACAAGAGCAAGAAGAGCGACAGATGGTGGATTGAAGTACCTTGCGACAACGATGAGCGCAAGGAGCGTTATGGAAGACATCTGCTGGTTCCTTGCAACTACAGCGACTACGAACGAGCGATGGAAAACGAAATTCCTGAACTCTGGTGGAAATATTACGGACGTATGAAAAAATAGCAATGAAAAATCCCTGCTGCGCCAGGGATTTTTCATTTATTACATGTCCCGCCTTGCAACGTTTTTGCAACGTTGAGATTATCTACCTGCTCGAAGTATTGGTTTTTCGAAAAGCGGCGACGCATTCAATACAGAATCTCCCACTTTTGTAGGTCTTGTTACATTTAGGGCAATACTAACGAGAAATCTTTGCAGGAAAGCATATTATCCTTTATCTTCCCCAGCTGTCGCGGTCGAGGCTGCGGAAGTTGATGGCTTCTGAGAGATGGGAGATGGTAATGTTGGGAGAAGCGTCGAGGTCGGCAATGGTGCGAGCTACTTTCAGTATGCGGTCGTAGGCACGGGCGGAGAGACCGAGCTTTTCCATGGCGGCTTTCATCAAATCCTGACCCTGTTGGTCTATCTGGCAATGTTGACGGAAGAGTTTGGAGTTCATCTGTGCGTTGCAGTGGATTCCGGGGCAACCACGGAAACGGTCTTCCTGAATCTTTCGCGCGGCGATCACCCTTTCGCGAACCACCTCGGAAGGCTCGCCCTCGCGCATCTTGGAAAGATCCTTGAAGGGAACAGGCACAACCTCGATGTGGATATCGATACGATCCATCAAAGGGCCGGAAATTTTATTCAAATATTTGTGTACGGCTCCAGGGGCACATGTACATTCGTGCGTAGGATCGTTGTAATAGCCACAGGGACAGGGATTCATGGCGGCCACGAGCATAAAGGCGGCAGGATAGTCGGTGGTCATCTTGGCGCGTGAAATGGTAACGCGACGCTCCTCCATGGGCTGTCGCAGCACCTCAAGAACCTGACGGCGGAACTCAGGCAATTCATCCAGAAAGAGTACACCATTATGGGCAAGACTTATCTCGCCAGGCTGCGGATTTTGGCCTCCGCCAACCAAGGCAACATCTGATATTGTGTGGTGCGGCGACCGGAACGGACGCACGGCAATCAATGCGTCTTCTTTTTTCATCTTGCCAGCCACGGAATGGATCTGCGTGGTCTCAAGCGACTCTTCAAGGCTCAACGGTGGCAAAATAGATGGCAGACGCTTGGCAAGCATGGTTTTTCCGCTTCCCGGAGGACCTATCAAAATGACATTATGTCCGCCAGCGGCGGCAATCTCAAGAGCCCTCTTCACGTTTTCCTGACCTTTGACATCGGAAAAATCAAACTCGTATTGATTCAGGCATGTAGCAAATTCGGCACGAGTATCGAACTCCGTCTTGGCAATTTCTCCATCTCCATTCAGAAAATCAATAACTTCTTTGATATTGTCGGCACCATAGACCTCAAGATTATTCACAATGGCGGCCTCACGGGCATTGCTCTTGGGCAGAATGATGCCTTTGAAATGCTTGCGGCGAGCCTCGATGGCGATTGGCAACACGCCTTTGATGGGACGCAGACTGCCGTCGAGCGACAACTCGCCCATAATCACATATTCTTCCAGATGGTCAGGGGCCAAATTCCCCGAAGCGGCGAGGATGCCGATGGCGATGGTAAGGTCGTAAGCAGCGCCCTCTTTTCTTACGTCGGCGGGGGCCATGTTCACAATAACACGCTTTCCGGGAATATGATAACCATACTGCGAAATAGCCGAAGCAATGCGTTGCTGGCTCTCCTTGACGGCATTGTCGGGCAAGCCAACGACCATATAATTTACACCTTTTTCAATGCTCACCTCCACGGTGATGGTCATGGCATTGATGCCATAAATTGCGCTACCGAATGTTTTGACTAACACAAATAGAAGAATTAAGAATTAATAGAGATTGCAAAGTTCGCCAAAAATCATGAATTTACAAAATAATGAGGGAAAAACTTTCACTTTTCCCTAAAACACCTCATATTTTTCAATTGCGACAAAGTCTTTTCGTAGATGTTGCGCAGGCCCGGCGAGAGTTCTGAGGGATGCATCAACTGCAATGTAAGCAGCAATTCCCTACACAACTCGGGATAGGGCTGCGCGATGCGGTAGGCAAGCTTGATACAAAGACTTCTAATGCCGTAAGGCTCTGAGAGTAGCAATGAATGTTGCAAGCAGAAATCGAAGAAATCCGCCCGCTCGATAACCACATCCAGACGTTCCAACATCGCCAGCCGCAACCTGCGACAAGTGACGGTGGTCTCGATCATTGAACCATCGATAAAACGGTCTGCGTAAGGGGTGAAACACTGAATGTCAGCACTGCTCAAATGCATACCAACCCACAAGGCATTCCCCGCCAAACGGGTATCCTCTACGAAGCACAATTCCAACAATTGCAGCAACTCGCCCTTCTTTCCCGCCACCATCTGCACCGTTTCCAAGATGTCGTTTATGTGCAACAGTCCCGAGAGCCGCTCTTGATAATCAATCATCGCTCAAACATTCTTAGGAGTCTCATCTTGATTTGTTCCGCCTTGCCTGAATAGGGATGCTCACGCAAGGGGAGGTTCCAGAAAGTCCTGCCCGTAAGCACCGTGGCGGGGTGCGTAAACTCACGGAAGCCCCACTCACCATGATAGGCACCCATGCCGGAATGGCCAACGCCGTTGAAGGGTACGCCCTTGACCATCATGTGAATGCACACCTCGTTGATACAGCCGCCTCCATATTGCTGGGTCTGCATAACACGGTTCGCCCAGCGGAGGTCTTTGGTGAAAAGATACATCGCCAAAGGATGCTCACGCGACGCAATCACCTGTAACAGCCCATCAACCTCTGAGTCTTTAAAGGGTACCACAGGAAGCAATGGACAGAAGAGTTCGTGCTGGACTATCTCCTCCTCAATCCCTACGGGATAGATGACTGTGGGTGCATAGCGGTGCGACGTAGCGTCCCCCCTGCCGCCAAAGCGGATGCGGTCCCGATAGCTGTCCGCCATAGAGGCGCATTTTTGATAGGCGGCATCGGTGATGAGACAGGGATATTCGGGATTGCTTTCGGGATTGGCACCAATCTGCTGCTCAAAAGCATCTTGCAGCAACTTTAGGAAAGGTTCAGCAACCTCCTCTGCAACGGATATCTGATTGATATTGATACAAATCTGACCAGCGTTGCAGAGCTTGAAGAAGGCAATCTTGCGGGCGGCGTCCTTCAGGTCGGCATCCTTGCGCACGATGCACCAATTTCCGGTTTCGCCCCCAAGTTCCAAAGCTACAGGCGTGAGGTTCTTGGCTGCCTCCCCGAGCACATGTTTGCCCACAGCGGGCGAACCTGTATAGAAAATCTTGTCGAACGGCAACGCAAGACATTGGTCCGCCATCTCGTGACCTCCTTCCACAAGCGTCACATATTCGGGAGGAAAGACCTCCGCGACAAACTTTTTAAGCACGGCAGTGCAAGCGGCCGACTTGCTGCTGGTCTTGATAACCACTGTGTTGCCGCCCGACATACTGGCAGCCACCACACCAAGCGTCAGCAATATGGGGAAGTTGAAAGGACTGATGACGAGTGTGACGCCGTATGGCATCTTATAGACGCGGGTGACACTGCTGGGAAAGCACATAAAACCGCTGAAATGGCGTTCGGGTCGCGCCCAACGACGAAGACCGCGAATCATTTCGTTGATTTCTACAATAATAGGTCCGATATCACAAAGGTATGCCTCCACCTTGCTGCGTCCAAGGTCTGCATGCAAAGCCTCTTCAAACTCGGCTTCGTGGCCGATAACGGCTGCTTTGAGTTTCTTGAGTTGCTGAATACGCCACTTCACGTCAAGTGTAGTACCTGTCTGGAAAAAAGCACGTTGGGCGGCAAGAATGGGTTCGATAGGATTCATATTCATTGTGGTTTGTAATCTGTGGTTAAAGGGATTAAAAGTGTAAAGAGTTAAAAATCAAAGTTTAATAATCATTTCAAGAACCTTTAGTATGTCTTTGTCGCTGAAAGTTGTCTTGGGAGAATAGTTGATGGAGTCGGCGGCAATGAGACGAACAAGATGTTGGAAGTCGTTGCGTTGCAATATCGCGCCATTGCGCTGGATCCCGCAATCGACAATCAATGTGTCCAAAGCCTGCAAGAATTGCTCTGCCGCGGTCTCCTCGTCTTGCTGTTGTATGCCACACACCTCGGCAAGTCGTGCCAAGTCTTTGAGACAAACCTCCTTTTGATAGCGCAACACAGGCATCAAGCAGAGCGCAATTGCCTCGCCATGAGGCAAATGATAGCAAGCTCCGATGCTGTGGGCGAACGCATGGACATAACCCGCCAACTGCTTGTTGATGGCATTCCCTCCATAGAATGCGGCACGGCTCAGCGCCTGACGGGCGGCAAGGTTGTCGGGTTTCCGCAACACCTCGGGCAGATTCTCAAACACCAAACGGACACATTCCTCACTCTTTTGGACATCTTCTCGGGGGACTTTCACGTCTGCCAGACAGCCCTCTATGCCGTGGCTCAGCGCATCAATGCCACATGCGGCGGTAATCTTCGGTGGAGTTTTCAAAGTCAACTCGCTGTCTAACAGCACTCCCTTGACTGTCAATCCAACTACCACCACGGCACACTTGTTACCTTTGCGCGCATCTTTCACCACCGCCCCCACGGTATGCTCCGCACCAGTGCCGGCGGTAGTGGGGATGGTGATGAGCGGCATCGTCTTGCCCAGCACAAAAAGAAACTTGTGCAACAGCGACCGAACGCTGCGATGAGGTTTTGCAAAAGAGGTGGCAATCATCTTGGAAGCGTCCATCACAGAACCGCCTCCCAGCGCCACGATGCAATCCACCTGATGGTCTTTCGCCACCTTGCGCCCCGCCTCCACAACATCGGAATCGGGTTCCGAATCAATCTCATTAAACACCGAGCAATCAATATGTTCTTCTTGAAGCGAAGCTACAATAGCATGATGAAAGCCCAACCGATACAACGTAGAATCGGTGACCAAAAGCACATGGGAACTGCCACGACACAACTCGCCCACCTTTCCCCTCACGCCACAACCTTCGACAACCTCGGGATTCGGTTTCGGAACCCACTGGATGACGATGCCCGGCAACCGACGAATGACTTTTCGAAATTGATAATTGATTTTTTTCTGGACACTATTCACAATTCGCTCAATTTATTTGCAAAATTAGACATTTTTTCCCTAATTGACAAGTGGAGTTTGTTGAAGTATCTAAAATGGAACCCCAAATATAAAGAAAGGCCCACCCGCACAGGAATGAGCCTTGAAATGCATTTGAACTCAAAACACACTACAACCTCACACCCCAGACGGAATCTTGTTGGCGATAGACTACATAAACCTTAGCACCCGCAAGCATGGGGACGCGCACCAGGGCTTCCTGTTCGGGGAAGAGACGCACCTCCTCAACACGGTCGTAGCGCTCGAAGACCACTGCGGCAATGTAGAAATCCTTTGTCATGGGATTGTTGAACTCCAGCAACTGCTCGCCGTCCACCTCCGAAATCGTGGGTTTTTCATGCTGCTCCGCCTTCTTGATGGGGATGGGCTGGAGCGGACTGTTGCAGCAAGCAAGCGAAGCCTGACCATAGGTTACAGCCAATTCTCCGCAAACAGGACAACAATATAGTTTCAAACGATTGGTGGCGTTAAGTTTAACTTGAGGCACCTGCTCTACTGGAATTTGCACGATGGTGAGCCACTTCTCGGGGTCGGACTGGTTCCAAATGCCATCAACGTAGTTGGCACGGGGATTCCCGGCAATCTTGTAGCCTTTTTGGGCGATATAGGCAAATGCATCTACATAGTGCTGATAAAGACGCTCGTAGGGACCGTAGCACTTGATGCAGACAGCTGCAGGAACGGCTGGCAACTGCTTGAACTTGATGATGTCGGAGTCTTGTTTGGCTTCAATAACTTGCTCACAATATTCAATGTCGATGTCATGGTCTCTGTACTCTTTTTGGTGTTCGAAGGTGAAACAATAGCCCGGCTCGGGACATTGGCAACCCAGACGCATCATCTCGGGACCTATCACATTTACACACAGCTCTCCCAATTTATCATAGCTGGCAATTACACCACGATAAGAAGCCACCGTGATGGCAGGCAATGCCTGAATAGTTATATCTTCCATATTCTTGTATTTTTGTTGTGAATCTACCATGCTCTGCAATCGGTTGCGCCGCAGCACCAACTGCTTCAGTTGCGCCTCGGTCTGCCGTATTTTAGCCAACAGCAAGTCGGGACCTGGAACCTGAGAGTCGCTGTCCATCAAGTCGCCAATCTCTTCCAACGAAAAACCCACCTCCTTGAGGTTGCGGATGGTCAGCATGTCTTGAAGCTGACTCACTTGGTAATAGCGGTAGCCCGACGACTCATCCACCTCGTAGGGTCTCAGCAGCCCCATTTTCTCGTAGTGGCGCAGCGTCTTGACCGAAACGTTGCTCAGCTTGGAGAACTCACCGATTTGTAATTTAAGTTTGTACATGATTCAATGCGCAATGAATTCAATTGCAAAGTTACATCATACCCTTAGGTACGAGTCAAATAATTTTTGACATTTAACATTAATTTAACTTTAGTGACTGTTGACTATTGATTAAAGAATTGTGGACTTATGACCGGCCTGCAAGAGAATAGCCTTCAAAAAATGAATTTTCGTAAAATATTTTTTTCATATTCAAAATTATTCGTATATTTGCATTTGAAATGATATCAAAATAATATCACTTTTTAGGTATAACAAACAAATTTTCAACACTATGGAAACAAAAGAATATATTAAAAAGCTTTCTGGATGCAACAATGGTTTCTTGCATCTCTTCATCAACATCGCAATGTTGGTGGCTTTCGTTCTCTGCATTGTTTGGATGGCGGGCTGGGACTGCATGGTTGACGCCGAGCATCCCGACGGAACCGGCTGGGTGGCTGTCCCTGTGCTTTCGGGCTGCCTCTTCACCTTCCTCTACATCCTCCACCTTATCGGCTTCATGATCATCCAACCCAACCAGTCGCGCGTGCTCACCTTCTTCGGCAAATACAGCGGCACCGTGGTCGCCAACGGCTTTTTCTGGATCAATCCTTTCTACGGCAAGAAGAAAGTCTCCTTGCGCGCACGCAACATGGACGTGGCGCCCATCAAGGTGAACGACAAGAACGGCAACCCCATCATGATTGGCCTCGTGCTTGTCTGGAAAATCAAAGACACCTACAAAGCTTGTTTCGACATTGACGTGGAGACGCTGACCAACACGCAGAAAGAGGGCGAAACCCAGACTTTGAAAGGCTACGACAGCTTTGTAAACGTGCAGAGCGACGCCGCTTTGCGTAAGGTGGCTGGTCTCTACGCCTACGACAACATGGACCACAAGTCGGAAGAAGTCACGTTGCGTAGCGGTGGCGAAGAAATCAACGACCGCCTGGAAGAGGAATTGCGCAGCCGTTTGAGCATCGCCGGCATCGAAATCGTGGAGGCAAGAATCAACTACCTCGCCTATGCAGCAGAAATCGCCAGCGTGATGTTGCGCCGCCAGCAGGCAGACGCCATCATCTCGGCAAGAGAAAAGATTGTGGAAGGCGCCGTCTCGATGGTTGACTTGGCACTGAAGAAGCTGAGCAACGAGGGCATCGTGGAACTTGACGAAGAACGCAAAGCAGCCATGGTGAGCAACCTCCTCGTAGTCCTCTGCGCCGACGAAAGCGCCAGTCCTGTAATCAATACGGGAAGCCTGTATTAGTGTAAAGATATTCAGATATAAAGAAAATAACTTCCCCTACACGCTACACGATATGAAAAAGACATTTGCACTGCGGGTTGACGCTGAAGTCTATGCTGCCATTGAGAAATGGGCGGAAGACGAGTTCCGTAGTGCAAATGGCCAGATAGAATGGATTCTCTCCGAAGCGTTGAAGAAGTCGAAACGCTACCCCAAAAAGTCTGCCACCAAAATCACCAAGGAAGATGAAGACAAATAAGTTGGTGTTCATAATTCTGACAACGGTATCCTTACTGATGGTTGTTGTGACGGCAATAGGTCTCATAGTAACTTGCACCATCCACCCCGAGCGGATTGGAATGGTGGTCTCATCCCTGAAAGACAACCTGTTGCTCTTCATCTTCGAGTTTCTCCTTTTGGGATTTCTACCAATTTCCAACCTAATCTACAAAGTGAAAAAAGATGGCTATCTGTACGACAACAGCATCGACTACTTCTCAACAGGTGTCTGTCTCTTTGTGTGGGCAACCTGTAGCCTCAGCCACATCTTAAATGATGCAAAAATACTAAACGAAGATTTGACAGATACCCTTTTGAGCATTTGCTTCATAATTGCCTTCGTCTTAGCCATTTTGCTTTTTATCAGGCTGTTCCGCCCTTTTATATGTCCCAACAAAAAATGGCCTAAAAAGTAAGCCACCAAAACCGCCAAGGAAGATGAAAACAAATAAGTTGGTATTCAAAATTTTGACAATCCTCTCCTTGCTGATGATTGTAGCCACAACGATAGACATCGTGGTCACTTGTATCATCAACCCCGAAAGGTGGACAATGATTCGCTCGGCTTTGGGTGAGAACCTATTCATAATTGTTTTCGACCTCCTCATTTTGGGCGCAACCCCACTGGTCTCTTTCGTTTTCAAAAAGAGGAAACATAATTATGATGACGAAACAACGGTCAATGGGAATTATCAGTACGACAAGAGTTTGGATTATTTCGAGAAAGGGCTGATTTTGTTTTTCGTAAGTTTCTACGCCAC
>JAZLKZ010000139.1:0-5814 GCA_045597845.1 Bacteroidales bacterium
TTTTTTCGCAAGACCCTACAATCAGGCATACCATGGGCAGAAGAAGCCCGAACAATACTTTTTTCATGGTTTAATAATAGTTTTAATGAATGATTTTGTTTGTTGTTTTACTCTAACGATATAGCAGCCAGAGGGAAGTCCTTCAATAGGAATTGTCACAGTGGAGGTTTGATTGCAATCCATCTGAATAGATTTGTTAATAATAGGCGTCCCTTTAATATCAAAAACGTCAACATTTACATTCCCATCTTCAATGGTGTTAATAGTGATATTAATTGTGGTTGATGCTGGGTTGGGGTAGATTTGAACATTAAGCAAGTTTTCATAATCGATGAGTTCATCAGACGAAGGGGCCATATTGTGCGAAGACTTACTTCCAGTTTCTTTTTTAGAGTTTCTCTCACAATCTTTGATTGTTGCAGAGAACCTTGCACCTCGTTGGATATGAACAAGTGGCTGCAAAGTAATAGAAGTTGTGGCCGTTAGAGTAGTTTGACTGCCTGACTCTGCAACAAAAGTGGCTTCATTCCTAATGATTCCATTAGCTGAATAACTAATTTTGTCGTTTCGTGATAAATGATGCTCATTCTGTAATATTAAATCCGACAGACACCCTCTTCCGCCAATCAAGAAAGACAGATCACCCAAAAGATTATAGGATTTCATATAGCGTTTTGTTCTGCGGCGGTTTACGACAGACCAAAATCGATTTAAGTATTTTGTCATCCCTTCTTTAAATAAAACACCAAGATGCTTAGCCTGCTCAAATGATTCATCAAAAATGCATTTTTCGATTGCATAATCGCTATTAGTCATAGTTACAACAGAGGATCCCACATAGGCAACGCCCCCTCGCTCTTTCCGCATCATTTGCAATGCAAAATTATCTGGATAGTATCCCCAAGCCCCAGTTTTGCAAGCAAAAGCGAAGCAAATAGGGTATATATCTGGGGTACATGTACTTATCTCATCATAATCTAGATAAAATGAATGACCTGACCACGCTAATCGGTTCCCGTGTCCAGAGTACAGTAAAAACAATTGATTTGAATTTATATCAGATTTTACAGTGTTTATGTTTGGTTGCTTTCGGAAAGTGTAATTATATCCAGCAGGTTCAAATGCAGCGTCAATTGCCTTTTGATGACCATCTTCAAAACGGTCTTCCATATATGAGCAGCTTTCTTCTCCCGAGAATAAAGCTGCTTTCTTTTCATATAAATGATTGTTCATTTCCATGTAGATAGTCTTGTTTACCATATTCTGTAAGTCGCTGTTTCCTGATGCGGGGAATCTGCCTAAAAACACATCTGGAACCCAATCATTCCCATCTAATGTAGAATAAAAGAAATCTGTTAGTGGTTCGTTCTTTTCCTCCCCATTTGCAACCCCTTCATACGCAGGAAGAAGACTATGATTTCCAACCAACAGAACATAGTTGGGTCTTGTAGCACTGTTATCGTATCTATTTTGAATTATCCGTAATATTTCACCAGGTGTTGGAGTTTGATCAGTCACTTCAATGTCAACGGTGTATCCTATATTTCTTTTGTAATTTGCAAAAGTTTCAATGCCATTACGAAGTGTTGGATTCGTAACAATCAGGTATCTGGTTTCTTGCGACAATACCTTTGGTGTTTCAAAGTTTACAAAGACACTTGAAAAGTATTCAGACAGACATTCCGGGATCAAGTTTGTGTTTCGAACGCCATCTGTGGTATAATTGATTTGTATATCAGCCGACTGCAAAATGGTCAATTGACCGTTTTGAGGATTGTAATTGACAGGCATTATACCCACCGTAATACCCCGTTCCCCTGCCACAATAAAAGAATCCACGATTTCGCAATGAATCGAGAATATAGTTCCTGAGAAATTATAAGATGGACTTATGGTAAAGTTAGGAATAGCTGAGTCTGTTTCGAAGTCGGGTTGACAAGGCATAATATGCCTGTTTACCGTAGTGCTAATTAGGTTCGTGTTAGATACGCTAACTGTAAAATCATGAGCACCGTAAGGCACGTTGAAGGACAATTTCTGAATCGGGAGCATGGGGAAGCCTACACTGTCCAAATAAAAGAAACTTTCATCTTCAACTTGGATAAATTTATACATCTGAACACTATTATAAGGTAGCGTGTCCTGAACATAATAATTGGGGAATGAAAAATGGTAGTTTATTGATCCTTGGTTTTGCGCCAATAAGGAATTGAACCATAAAAGGCTCACTACCAATAGCATTATTGTTCGATTTTTCATGGTTGTAATGGTTAAAATGACTATGGCTTTATTTGTGCCGGAATATTCAAATATTGGCAAATGTGGATGTCCTGACACTTGGGTGATAGCCTCTTCAAATAGAAATTATTGGAGGAGCTAACACACAATTGCAATATGAACTTTTCATTTGGTCTCCTTGTTTTTCAATTCGTCAATTTGTTTTTGAAGTTCAATGATGTACAATGTGAGTTCTTCAACCTTTTGAACAAGCAATTTGTTCATTTCGCCTACATTCATGCCTTCTGATTCAATGGACTCCGCAGTCGGCATTTCGGGCAGGTGACCATTTTCTTCAATAAACTGCTTGGTTTCGGAAATGCTGAGCAACTTGTATTGTGGGTCGAAAACATAGTCAGGCCATTCTGTAAGGGTGACTTTCACCTCTTTTGCCAATAAGCGTCCGTCATGGCTCAATTTTAAATTGACATTAGACTTGATTGATGCATCCGTAAGCCCTGTTTGATTGCTACTTCCAGTAGAGGGAATGTTGGCGAAAAGCAAGTCTCCTTCCATCGTGGCCCAAATGACGGCACCACCATTCAACCAAGTATTTGTACGGCAAATCCAACTACCGTTGTTGCGTTCGGCATTGAAGCCCAAATAGGCAGTACCATACTCCAAATTTGCTTCATGAGCCTTTCCGACAAATAGCGTCTGATTGTCAGCACCCATGGAGACCTTGCTTGTGGCAGACAGCGTTCCGTTGAAGTAGCCATTGCCATTGACGTGAAGGCGGCATGACGGAGAAGTGGTACCAACACCGAGGCTTCCGTTGGTACTCAGCGTCAAGCCCTGTCCATTGAAACCCAGAATGTGGATTTTGTCATTCTCAAATTGACGTAATGTAACCTCGTTGTTGGTCTGGGTGATGGAAAAGCCATCTGTTGCTGTTGTGCCAACATTCGTATTGGTAATATGCAAGACGGTTTTGTAATTATGGTCTAACAGACCTCCACGATCCAAAGGAATGACACCTGGCAAATCCTCTTCTGGTGTAGCTGAATGTACGTGCAATGTACCTTGCGGGGAAGCTATTCCAATTCCTAAAGTTGTAAGGGTTTGGGCAGACAGATTCAATGTGCCGACTACGCTGATGCTACAAAAAGCGCATACTGAAATAAGAAACTTTTTCATAATTGTATATTTGTCAAAAATATTGATCCAACGAATAATGAATTGATTGCAAACCATTGTGCCTTATCAGATTTGCGCAATCATCAACTGATACAATAGAATCCGTACCTTTGCGTTATTAAATGTAAGGTATGTTTCTATGCCTTGGGTGCGGGATGGCAGGGAAGGGTGAAATGGAGGTTGCTATTCGATTCCACTCTCCCTGCAATGGCACCCTCTTTTTTTCATGCCCCTGCACGACGGCGCACATACTCGTGCGGGGCTTCGTCAAATGAAATACATACGTTGAAGGATTGGAAACGAAATTATTTGATGGCAGTGCAGTTGTAGGTTTTTGTTTTTTCGTCGAACTCGATGCTAACGTCATATCCATCAAGATTCATTTTACTCGCCCATTTGTAAGCTTCATCTTTGGTTTTAGCCGAGAAATGGATGACCTCTTTAGCTGCGACATTTTGTTGCGATTCGTTGCCAAAGCTCACTTTGTGCCCATTTTCTGCAAGGCTTATCATTTTATTGATAAACAAAGTTCGTTCAACCTCGCTTTTGACAGTTATGCGATAAGGCACACCGTCAATTGTGTATTGAATCACATACGATGAGATGGATTCAGACATAGAATTGCTTTGAAGATTAGCAGAGAGATCTTCTTTCTGGCAACCGACGGTCATGATGCTTAACACAGCGAAGAGTGCTACTGTTTTTGTTGTCTTTTTCATTTTTTGTTTTTTATTAAATATTTGTCGTATTGATGGTATAGGATAATATCATATTGGTTTTCTTGTTTAGGATGGAAAATAGCTATCTTTCTTGCTTGCAAGTCCGCGACAACTATGTCGTTATTTAACAATACCGATTCTGGTTGTAAAGAACAGCCATATTTGGGAGCTATACTTGTAATCCATTTCAAATTTGCCAATTCTTCAAGTCCCTCATTCGATAGTTTTGGACTTAGAAGATTACTAAAGAGTGTATCCCATCCGCTATCTGTGACAGCTTCCAACATCGTAACATCAACAAAAACGGTATCATTGATACGGAAATCCTTGACGAAAGAGGCCTCCACACCTTCGGTGCTGGCATACTTCGTGTATAGCTCGCTGACCTCGGAAGAGGGAAAGAGGTATTTCCACTGGAGAACGAGGTAAAGAACCAAGACTTCAAGGACTGCCACAATACCTACAACCAGCCAAAAACGTTTTTTATTGAATGGATGTTTCATCGTTGCTCTAATATATGATAGAGGGTATCACAAATAGCCGTATCGCTTACCCCCGAGGTTGTGGTTACTTTGACATAGGTGCGCGTAGTAGCAAAGGCTTCGTCGGCGTTGAAGGTTACGAGCAGCAGCAGTAGTGTGGCGATGGCGTAGGAGGGGACGCGCTGTGTAGCGAATACAAATCGGCGAGTATTTTCGACCGAAGCGGGTGCTTTGCTGCCACACAGGACGAGGTTCAGCCACCAACGACGGCAGCGGGTGAGGCGATTCAGGCGGTCGGCATAGCGGGACATGCGGTAAGGACAGTGGCGAAGGCGGAGCGTCTGCCGCATAAGCCAAAGGCTACGAGCGGCGCGCAAGACCACCCAAGCATCCATTCCACCCAAGACAAGTAGGGCGACATTGAGCGGAGTGATACCTGCGGGTGCGGTGCGCAACAAAACGCTTGCCACCAGTGCGAGAAAGAGCAGACAGAAGATGAGCAGGTAGCGGTCGGCCTGACGGCGCAGCTCAAACTGCGAGAGGCGGTCGCCCTCAATAAGAGCATGGAGCCGTTCGGGCGAGAATGGCGGAATGCAGTCGGCGAGGTCTTGCTGGCGAGCTTCAAGCTGCTGGAGCGACCGTGCCCAGTCGTCGGTTTGGTCCAAACCACGCACGACTTCCTCTTTTCGTAGTAGTTTTTTCTCTTTATTCATAATTGATAATCGGTATTTTACCCCCCCCACCGCAACAATATAATAGCGAAGGAAGAAAGAGGCTGGTTGATAATTATTTGTGGATTAACATTTTCAATTTGTTTAGTAGTCGTGACATGCGTTTGCGGGCGTTGTCTTCGGTGATGCCCTCGACGTGGGCGATGGTAGCGTAGGAATCTTCGTTGAGGAAGTGGTCGAACATAACGCGTTCACGGTTGTTCAGTTGTTCAAAGAGGTCGTCGAGCAGTTTCCAGTCGTCCCTGTTTTCGCTGTCGGTTAGATAGTCTGGGGCAAATTGTCCGCAGATGGATTGATACTCTTGAGGTTTATGATTGCGGAAATAGACGGCAATGGCATTGAAAGAGATTTGGTTAATCCAAGTTGATTCGGCGCTGTCGCCACGGAAGCGATTCAAGCCATAGCGTTTGAACTCCGCCCATATCGCAAGTGTGCATTCCTGCCGTAACTCATCGAAATAGAAAGCAT
>JAZLKZ010000140.1:0-5105 GCA_045597845.1 Bacteroidales bacterium
CATGAGTTCGCGCGTTCGGCGGGACGAACTTCCCGGACGAGGCCGAAGAGAAAGGAACGAGTAAACGAAACTCCACAGCCCGACCAGCGGCTAAAGTTTCGTTTACTCGTTCTTAGTTTCGTTTACTTTGGCGAACGGCCGTACCCAAAAGTGCCTGTGCATTCGGCAGAGGGTTTGAAACCATTGAATATGTCAGGCCGAATCTGCCGCCCCGGCCCTACGCCGCCGCCCGTCCCGATCCGCCCATCAATCCAGATGCCCGCGGCACATTCCACCCACCGCCATTCCTTGTTGCCGTCCGCTTGCTGTCGTCTCAAAATTCAGACGCAATGGTCAGACCTCTTTTCTCGATTTTTGAGACACCCCATCCGTCGTGCGGGCAGCTCGCACCCGATCCTCCATCTTGCCCGTAATCGCCCATCGCAAAATACTCAACTCGACAATCGCAACGTATGCACAGTCCCTCCTCGTTCAAAAAGCGATGCGTGAATTGACCAATCGCCTTTTGGATTCCCGCCTACTATAACAAGCAATGGTTCGGGGCAGGAAAGTTTGTTGTCATTCGCGTGGCTTATCATTTGGGAAATGTCGGTCGTACTTGGCGTTGGAACCGAATATGGATGGAAATGCCACTCCCCAAGATAATATTGACGCCTCTTCAAATTCCATAACCGAGAAACCATTTCCTGAACCCCTCGCACACCGCGAACAAAAGAATAATTTCCTCTTACCGAGTCCAGAGGCGGCCCTGACACTTTCGTGACAGACGCCATCACAAGCCCTTCGTCATAATATCCCCAAAGAATACCACCTGTTTCTTGCCGTCCAGATTGGGCACACGTCTTTAATAATTCCCGCAATGCCGAAGTCTCAATTTTCATTCCCAACGAACAATTATCTGCATGGAAGATCAATTGTGACATTTTCATTGTTCATCCTTCCTTATCACTCCAACAAACTTATCGCCTTCACACTTCTGCTCATATACTGTCAATCCTTCACGTCCTCCACCAACAAATGCTTCGATCTCCTTTACTGCAACTGAAGCCAACATCCACATATCATCTGACCGAGCAGGGAACACCGGATTCCAACATCCGACACCTTCCCAAGGGACCTGTTTGCCATCCCATTCCACCTTTTCCGCATCTATGATGGGTCTAAGCTTATATTGAAAATCTTTGAATGGGAAAGTCGTGCCTCGCGAAGAATATACAAACAACCTTTTCGCAGCCATCCCTATTGATACGCTAATCAGATCTTTTGCTTCCGCAAAGATTGTAGTCCCGTCGCCCATATACTTCAAAACACAATCCTCACCCGTGCAATCCACCACCACATCCGCCGCCTCTATCATTTCGTTGCTCGGTCTCATCCTTTCAAAGCGATGAACAATGGGCACCACCCTAACCCCAGGCTGTATCTGCTTAAGTCGTTTAGCCAATTCATCCACCTTAAACAGACCGACAGAATTCAACCCCAGCGTATGCCTAACAAGGTTACCTACATCAAATAAATCCTGATCGATGAGCGTGAAATCCTTTACACCATTGCGTGCCAGCATTTCGGCAACCATCGATCCAAATGCTCCTGCTCCTATGATGACAAACTTCTTTCTCCTCACATCAATCGGCAAAGCACCCCTACTCAAAATCTCTGATTCGTCCCAACACCTTGACGACAACCATTCAATTTCGGCCCCATCCGAAAGACATGTCCTTCGATCAAGAATACCGAAGGAGTGTGGTGTGCGACGGAATCCTTTCACCTTTTTTGTTGTTAACACCGGCAGGCGACACGCTAACCACTGCTGAATGCATTCAGAATCGCCAATTACTTTTGGAACCGGGAACCCCAAAATCAATAAATGGCGTTTCCCGTCCCTTAGGTTTTGTGAACACCTCAGGATCACTCCATCGAGGTCAACATGTGACTTGGCCATAATCTGGCGTAGCTCACCGTATGTCCTCACTCCTTGCCACGGATCAAGATGAGGAACTTCATCCATCTGCGCCCAAATAGCAAACTCATCCTGCTCAGCATCCGGAACAGCATCCGAATCCTCAATGAGCGATGCTTCTTGCTCATTCTTCACACATTTTAAAAACCAAACATTTGTCTGCTTGAATTTTCCGACAATCGCGCTCCCCGATTTTCTCTTCACTGTGTCAATCTTTTTAAGCGTCTCAGCATCTCCATGGAAATATCCGAAACTCTTAAAAACACTCTGTCCCGGATAATCCGGTATCTCAAACGGGTCGCCCTCGCACACCAATCGGCCCGAATCTGCTGCCTCCAACCATGCCCACAGCCGCTCAACATGCCACGCCAACCGAGCAGAAATCTCCCTAGGTTCGACATCATACTGCTTTCTGCCCCAAAAACGGAATCCCGTACTTACACAAGGCTTACCTGTCCTCCAGGGCAAAGACGATTTTCCCTCTGAGTTATATGACTGGTGACGATAGGTCTTAATGATTCCACCGTCTTTAGCAGGGTAGATATCAATCTCTCCATAAGGATAATCCTCGGGCACAGCAACATACCAGTCCGTACTCTGCGGAATTTCTCCACCAGACTGAATACGCACCCTTATGTGCAACACCCTGCAGTTTTCGTAAATGGCATAATCATCTACGATTGTGCAAAATGGCAAGTGCTCAAGCGCCCTACGGGCTTCAAGCAAGCACTCTGGCGGTTCAATCGACATTCGCCTTATGCAAAGCGTCCCTTGTCGACAATTGAGGGAACACATCGTGGCGTGTAGCCTTCTGTGGGCTGGCACTCGTTTGCCACAACTCGCTTCTCCGGTGGCTCGGGGAATTTGTCACCGAACAATTTCCGCCACATCTTGGCACTCTTCGTAGTGTCCGACTCATCATAGGCTTCACGAGCTTGTTGCGCAGCATCGCACACCAAGCCATAAAAGCCTTTGAAGTCCTCCGACGTGACACGGCCAAACACATCATGCTCGGGAACACCATGATCAGGGAGATACGGTTTAGAGTCCCTATCAATACACCACTTATAATCGTCCCGAATATGCTCAAACGTTTCTACAACACCTTCCGCCACCGATGAAATAATGTTCGGGCAAACCGTCCAGATGAGATGCTCTAATGGATAACTCTTAGGGTATTTCGGCGTCGGATGCAGCTCCTTGCGCCACCACTTAATTGCCTTAACGACATTGATATAGTGGCCTTTCGTGTCGCGATTCTTCTCCCTTGTCTTAAGAATCTGTGCAATAGGATGCGTTTTCTCCCATTTGCCAGCCTCTCGATCTGGTATCCACAAGGGGTCTGTTTTCCATTGTGCATCATCCCTTTGATCTGCATAAAAATCGAAAGCAGCAAAATTCTTATAAGCCTCTTTGACCGCTTCGCTAGGTGCAGATGTAACAACCAGATCAAGATCCACATACGAAAGTTCAATCCCCCAGGATCGTCCCTGCTTTCGATACTTCCCCTCATACCATTTTTTTAGAAACGGGCGAAACTTCTCCAATGCATCATTTGGGGCGACCTTATCCTTGTCAAGCGTAGTCACCACAATGACATCCACGTCTGACTTTCCGCCATTTCCCGCAGGACGAATTGCCGTCTTACGTTTATAGCTACCCTGAAGGAATGTGTCGACAATAATCGGGCTAAGCTCTTTGTCGTTTTGCAAACGATCCCGAAGCGTCATATGCCCGGTTTGGCAATCTTCATTTTGTTTGTCGGTCATACGAATGGCCGACAGGTAATCCTTGAAATATGTAGGCAATGTAGCCATGTCTTTATCCTTTCGCTATTGGTAATTTAATTGATGGTGTATAATTCTGTCCCAACGGTGCGTTTGGGTCGTGTTCATATAATTGAACCTGGCCTAACATTCGCATCCTCTGCCCCAACATGAAAACCATCGAACTCGGCACGGCATAAAAGATGTGCACGACACCCCGATTCTTATAATCACGACAAAACTTCCGAACAGACAGCACAATGTCATCAACCATTTGAATTGACTGCTCTGCCCCTGCAATAACCGATGCGCCGCAACACTCTGTTGAGATTGAACGCATCGCAACAATTGGAAGACCTGATGCTTCAATGTAATCATACACATCGTCTGCGATATTCTGTGAAGCACTAATCGCAATCGCCAAGTCAGTTCCTGCATCCGACAATGCCACATCATCACAGCAAATACACGATGGCTTTTTAGATCCTGCCACCGAGGAAGGAACCGTCCAATATTGAGCGCCAGATACACCCATTTGACGCAGTGTCACACTTACACCTTTACGAGCATCCAGCGCATAACCCGCCAACGCACTAACCGTGTAGTGAGCTGGCAACCAAAGAACTGACGTCATACCCGGAGCCAGTTCTTTCTCCAGAAAGTTTATAACCGGACGTGCTATATCATCTATCCAACTTTTATTATTTCTTAAAACACGATCATTAAAGCAACTCAATAGATCAAGCTTTGAGTTACACCATTCTTCAATCCCTTCGGTCCCTCTTGCGTACGAACGTATCACTAATTTCCGGCCTTTGAGTTCCCTCTGCGGTCCTCCGTTCCACACTTCGGACGCCTTACACTCCCGGATTAGGCTTTGACGACTGAATATTATCTTTTCACGCTTGATAAAAGACCGTGCCAAATCAGCATATGGCGTCAGTGGATTAGACGGGGGAAACACCCTAAGTCCAGCCAATCGCAACAGACTGTCTAACCATAAACGCTCAAGTTCAAACGTACCCCCTTGAACAAGCCGAAGTGAAAGCAAGAACATTTCAAGTTCTGCGACCGAACATTTTAAATGCTTTCGCCAACACTCACGAACCTTCCCGAATTTCGACCGAGACGTACAATCTCGCCATTTCTCAACTAATATTCGACCATCATTAGCTGAAACCAATTCGCCAAGCGCATCTGTACCATCTATACCCCAAATATTATAAAGAAATATTCGCAATGTGGATTGCAAAAGTAAACGCCAGTTCTAATAGCGCTTACTCTTGCAAAAGGAAGTGCCTTTCTCCTCTTGGTTGATGATAGCCACTTTCACACCTCTCTCATCCCAAGGGATGAGACTATCGTTTACTATTGCAATT
>JAZLKZ010000141.1:0-10232 GCA_045597845.1 Bacteroidales bacterium
GCGTCGCCATGACGCCGAGCATCTGTCCCTGAGCATCAAGAACGCGAACCTGCGGAACGCGAATCTTGTAGTTTACGCGAGTGAACTGTCCGATAACCCACCTCTTTTGTTTGGTTTAAGATACGCGTATTGTATCAAAATATCGGCATTACGCGCAATGGCCGGTCCGCCTAACCGTACCGTCCGCGCCCTTAACCGTACCGTCGCGGTCTCCGCGACTGGCGCTGACTCGCCTACCGCCCCGTCGTAAAGTTCCTACTACCCTTCCACAAACCTCCCAGAGCCCAATCACACAAGCCATACTGTGTCATAAATCCCCTCGCACTGTATCATAAATCCCTCCATACTGTGTCATAATTCCCCCTGTACTGTGTCATAATTCCCCCGATGCCGACTCTCCTCAACGGCTATGCCGACACTGTTCAAAGACCCTTGACTGGGCCCTATCGTCCCTAACCGACACTAAATCGTCTCTAATCGGGTCCTTACTATTCGCCCTTGCCAACCCCGATGGAGTAGAAAGCCGAATTGCCGCCCTTGACCTTGATCTCCGGCTTCCACGGATTACCGTCACCAATGGTGCTGTCGCCATTCGACATCCCTTCAAGCGTCGTACCTTCGCGGAGTTGGTAGAACAATCCCACCCGAGTGTTCGGCGTTGTCAGCGACGGATTCGCCGCGTCCAATACAATCTTCGCCCCCTTCGCCGGATCCATCGTTTCTTCGACATATTCCTCCTTGACTGCCACTTTTGTCAAATCGATCACGCCGTTCTCGTCTGCTTCTGGAATATCAAGGAACTCGGTAATGTTATCGACGCCATTGACAATCGACACCTTCGCCCCATGCGGCTTCACACTCACCACCTTCGACGACAACTCAATCGTAATCTTTGAGGCATCACAACCTTCGGGCATTACAACCTCCACCGATGAATTACCGGCGCTCGGCTTCATAATAAGACCGCCCATCCCATCACCGATAAAAGTCGAATCAACATCATCAGCAATCAGCGGGATTTCGCCCTCGAAAAACGAGACATTTTGCGGCCATGCGTACAACTCTTTTACCCGCACTGTATCTTCTTTGGCTACGCACACAATTGTCAAATTATCACACCCCAGAAACGATGCAGAGCCAATCCGTTCTACGGAAGTAGGAATTATCACCGATTTCAACTGCAAACAGTTCTTAAACGCATTTGCATAAATATCCGTCACACCATCAGGAATCCTTACCATCAACAAGTTACTACACCCCTCAAACATGTCCTGGGCAACACTTGTCAAGCCCAAAGGAAGTGAAACCGATGACAAACCGCTACACCCATAAAACGCATCGTATTCAATCCTCGTTACACTGTCTGGAATTTCCACCGTCAACAATCCCGCACATTTCCCAAATGCGCGATGCCAAATATGAGCTACACAAGGCGGAATGCTTATAGATGTTAACTCGCTGCAACCATAAAAGGCGCTCGGAACAATTTCTGGCACATCAGTAATGTCAACTCGCTTGAGCGATTTCGGAATGTAACACACATAATCAACGCCCCTCCCCCAGAACTGTTTCGTCTGAATGCCTCCTGTATATGAACTTGTCCCAAAAACATACCCAAAAAGAGATTCCTCTGTGTCTGTTCGCTCTCGCCGCCCTCCCACAAACGGCAAAACCATATTCGTAAGGCTATAACAACCCGCAAACGCCGCGTAACCAATTCGCTCTACGCTCTTTGGGATGACGATTGATCTCATTGCCTTACAACCACTAAACGCCGCCCCCGCAACCAAACGAATACCATCCGGCAGAACGACATCTTCCACAACATCCCCATTAACGGTCAATACACAATCATTACACACCACAATTCCCGTCCCCAACCCCTTACACCCATAGAATGCTGCACCAATCTTCGTAACTGTCAAAGGAATCGTTATCGCGGTCAATTTACTACAACCGTAAAACGCATAATCACCAATCTCGGACACGCCATCATCAAGCACCACGTCCGTTAAGCCAATACATCCATAGAACGCGCGTTCACAAATCTCCGGGGCTCCTCCACCAATCACTATCGTCGCCAAACCACTGCAATTGTAAAATGCACCATATCCAATTTTCCATCCTCCAAAAATTGTCACTGTTTTCAAAGATTTGGGGATCCTGAAACTCGCGTATGATCCAGATGAATAATATTGCTTCGTTATATTATATTGGCTAGAACTTTGCGAACTCGACTCAAAGATAGCTCCGAATAACGAATCAGACGTACCGGAGATGCCACACTTAGTACCCGTAAACGGCAGAACCATATTCGTAATGCTTGAGCACCCAGAAAACGCCGCCTTACCGATGCTCATCACATTTGTCGGAACCACAATCGACTTCAGGTTACTGCAATTTTGAAATGCGCCATCTGCGATCAAGCGAATATCTGTAGGCAAAACAACATCTTCAGGATAATCATACCCCACAGTCAACACACACCCACTTTGTATTACAACGCCCCTACCAAGACCTCGGCAATTACGAAACGCAACCTCTTCGATCTTAGTCACACTTTCAGGAATCGTCACGGATTTTAGTCCGCTACAATTTGAGAATGCGCCTAGACCAATTACCGTCTCGTCTGTAATGTTTACATTTCTTAAAGCATCTGGAATATAATACACCTCCGTATCATACGAGCTGGATGTACAATACTGTGATGTCGCCACGCCTCCCATATACGAAGTTCTACCAAAAATATAACCGAACAATCTCTCCCTTCCATATCGACTTTCGCTTCCACGTTTTGATCCAACAAACGGCAATGACATATTGATTATCCCGGCGCAACCAGAAAACGCCCCCTCACCAATACTTTTAACCGATGTTGCGACCTCAACATTTGTCGCACTTGACACATTCAGAAAGGCATGTGTTCCTATTGAGGTTATTGTGTTCGGTACGACAATACTCTTTATACGATCAGAATATTTCGACCATGACTTATAAGCTTCACTTGGAATTGCTCCACTACCATAAAAATACAGCTCACCCGTATCTTCAATAATTATCCAGGTCAACGAACCTGTCTTTCCGACAACACCTTCATATTCAATCTTGGCTATAAACTGAGAATTGGAAACTACAGGAGAGGCGACATCTCCTTCCCATCCAACAAAACGCCTCCCCTTCCCAGCATCTATTATTGGCTCAACGGCACAATATCCATGCTCAACGACCTGAGTCAACTCACCGCCTCCAATGCGCCTACAGTTGTCATCAACCACAAAATCTACAGCATGAACAATGTACTCCCATTTCGCTTTAAATATCGTGTTAGAAAGTATTGGTCTTGTTACATCACCATCCCACCCCATAAAGCAAATATGCTCCCTATATGGATCCGCAGGAACAATTGGCACACAACCAATGGCCGTTTCATTCGAAATTACATTCTCACCATCATCAAATACAACCATTGCTGGAGTTCCAATTTCCAATTTTGCCACCCAAACACAATCATCACCAGAAAATGATGGGTCGTCACTTTCATCTTTCCGATAAATCCATTGCGCATCGTATTCACCTGCTGGCAACTCCGCACGTACCGGAACCCAATCCGTCTCTCCGTCAATTCGACACACTTCTTCGCCATTCAACATAAATACACCATAATCCCAATCGTCAAAATCTGGGTCATCCTCACAACTTGCTTTCCAGTAGAACTTAATGACACCCGCCTCTTTTAGCGCAAAGTGCGTTGACAGCATAGACGACTGCAAGTCTGCTATATTGCCGGAACGTAACGACGGTTTGCCGGAAAACGTCACCTGATCATCCTCCATCCAAGGAGCATCATCATCCTGTAACAACCTTTGCTGAGGCATCTGAAGAATATCGCTAATCGTCTTTCTGCGCTCAAAAGTCCACTGCGAAACAGCGCCTCGTGCTCCATTCGAGAAGATCGCACAAGCCGTCAACAAGGCCGTATCGGTCAAGACGATAGGATGCGTGTATTCACAAGACTCAATGGTTGGTATTGATGCATCGAGCGTATAATATATCTTGGCATCAGTATTAGAGCATGCCAATCCAATTGCCTGCGAATAGACAAAGGTCGTATCATAATTCCCATCCAAATTAACAACCGGCCCTTCCACTGTTAAACTGCCAGTTGAAGAAGCCGTACGGCCCTCCTTCGTAACCCTTTTAACTTGAATAGAATATACACCAGATGCCATAGGCGTGAAAGCATATTCACATGGCTCTTGAGTTGAAAACACGACTTCACCATTAATAAACAAACTCTCCGATACCCCCTCCCTCCACCACGGCAAAAGAGGAATGGAAAGCGTCTCTCCCACATAAAGATTACGAGACAATCCATCCTGCGAGAAATTTTCAATAGTCACAGGATTTGAACTACGAAACTTTCCTGCTTGATTATCAATACGATCCGCATCCCCACCAAAAGAAATCAAATACCGCCCATCAACGCAATCCAAGACTAGCGATGTCTTAGATCTAAAAAGCGCAATCGTAAGCGTATCATCCGCACTCAATAAGAAGTTGTTTGAAAATCCAGTCGTGATCGTTAGGGAATTTTCCGTTTCAAACAAAATACTCGATCCCGTCTTCCAGATCGATATGCGTTCGGGGAATTTGCCCAACGAAGAATCAGCCCACCTACACTTACAAAACGTAGAAACGTCACCCTGTTGTTCCACCTTAATAGAAGCACTCAACCAAGAATCTAACGACCCATTGTTCCAAATCGGCGATGTCAACGTCCAGCACGGAAATCCTAATGGCGACAGTAATGGATATCTTTTCCATTCAGAATAAAAACGCGAATCACTCGGATGAGGAGCCGTTGAACTTGAAGCTTTCAACTGAACAACGAACTGAAGATTCTCCACGGCATCAAAGCCAAAGCCATCATTCTGCGGTATCCATGTAAACACATGTGTTCCAGCCGTCGCAACAGATGCGAGTCCCGCCGACATCAAACGATTCGTTATCCCTTTATAAATTGCATATATAAACGCCGTCGTATTCGTTGCATTGGTGCTCCCTTCAATTGTATAGGAACCATAAAACGCATTACGAAATATACCATCATAAGCAACATTAAAATCCGTAATAACATTATTAGCGCCAGACGGTGGATATAACGCACAAATTTCGTAGCAAGACTCTTGTGATGCATCAAATCCATCGGCTATCGCAATCGCACGGATCTTCGTGGAATCAAACACCTTAAACTTACCAACATAGCGAATACCATCAGTCAACGTTGGGGTACTGCCATCAACGGTATAATAAATCTCCGCGCCACTATCTTCACAAAGAATCTCAACATCCTCTGATTCACCGACGAAAGTGTTTCCCGCACAAATTAACGGCGTGGCCGTAATCCGATGATATGAGACCGCTGTTACTTCACTGCACAGAAAAGTGGAGTTTACAGCAATGGCTCTAATAGTTGTATTCCCTGAGATTTGAAAAGGCCCATCATACAACTCACCACACGTTACTGGATCCTCTCCGTTCAGTGTATAAAAGATATCATCGCCTTCAGCCGCTTCAATTGTCACTTCAATATCGCCCGACTCAAAATACGATATATCGTCAGGATAAATCTTCGGCGGATCACATTTGCCCAACGCATATGAAACCGAAGCGGGGCGGCCGACATATCCATCTGGGCGAATTGCGACAGCCGTTAGAACCATCTTTGTGGTTATATTGCGCTTTGTAAAAACTGGACTCGCCGCTGTGGGCACAGAACCATCTAACGTATAATGAACAACCGCATCCGGCTCCGTACTCAAGATCGTCACTTTCTGATATGAAGAAAAGATCGTATCAGTACCAGGAGTGATTACCACTTCTGGCCCATTTGTCGAATTCAAATACACACTAAGAGGCGGAACGATCCGAGCGCCATTGTTTAAAACACAACACTCAACATGATTCGATCCGAAATGTTGCGGGCGCAGATCCACACTTGACGCATCAACCGCACGTGCAATATCACTGCCGTCAATCGAAAACACGATTTCATCACCAGACAAAGAGTTGGTAGTCCAATTTATATCTCCGCTAAGTGCAACCGCTTCCGTTGAGTCGACACATATTGACTGTGGAACCGTGTTCACGGAAAACCTCTTTGGAGAGGTCGCACATTGAAGAACTGTTTTTACCCCCGCTTTATCGATTGAGACAATTGAAAATTCAATCGAAACATCATCCGAAGAAAACGTTGTATTGTCAATTTTGGTATGCCAAAGAACAGAGTGCGTCCCCTTACTCATTCCACAATCACTTAAATAGGCATCCGAAGATGACACATACGACCTTCCTGTTATATTGTCTGTCAGCCTTGCTTCAATATACGATTTCGAACCGCCTGTTTCAACATCCAGTGAAAGTGAGTAATCAAGAACAAGCAGCTCATTCCATGTATCAACCTTGCGAATACCAATCGAATCCACAACAAGTGCCGAAAGCGATGTCACAAAGCTTTTTATCGTTATAGCGGAATCATGCCACCCATTCCTGACAGCAATCGCCTTGACCGTCGCGTCCTCTGACAACCTGAATGCCCCTGTATAAACAGGACTATTCGCCGTTGGTGTACTGCCATTGATTGTGTAATGAATCTTGGAATCAGATGTAGCACACGCAATTTCGACTTCATACGATGTCCCATTGAATCCTGTGCTTGAAATGACAGGGTTTGAAACAGCGCAAACCAACGATGTTGTGACGGCGTAACTGCTACGACTCCCCGCCTGAACAGAAAATGCACTTATGGTTGCATTGCTAGATATAACAATTGGAGCAACATACTTATGCGCGTCAATCGTCAACTCCTCAGACCCAATTGAATAATAAACCTCTTGCCCAGAGCGAGATGTCTGCAAAGTCATTAGCTTGCCATCATTCCCCTTGTCCGTGACAACAAACACGGGAGGCGTAGCAAGAGATAAAAATGAAAAACTCTTGGATAATAGTGTAGTCGTTTCGTCTTTTTTAAGCACAGCTCGCACCACTGTGTCAGAATCAATCATAAATTCTGCACGCCCTGCCGCACATTCGAACGTCTGCGACCCAGAAGACCCAGGGACATGTCCATCTGTCGTGTAATATGTGGTGTACCCCGCTCCTGAAGTCGATGTCAAAACGACGGGAGTGCCCACATTCGTTGTAGGGCCATAGCAGCAAGCATTCAATCCAATAAATTGAAAAGGACGCCCCATCCACGTTATGGATGTCGTCGGCCATCCATTAGCTGTATTACCTGCAATTGTAACCAAATCCTCACGAGTCCCAGCATAGATGCCTGATGTACAAGATGGACGTGCACCATTATAAATAATTGATGTCAAACTTGTGCAGCCAGAAAATGCCTTGTCGCCCACTGCGGTCAACCCAGTCTGGAACTCCAAATCCGTCAACTGTAAGCAACCCTCAAATGCACATTCACCAATGGTAGAAACATCACCAATTTGCAACGCAGACAGTGCAGAACACCCACGAAAAGCATTATCACAAACTGTTGAAGTTCCGCATGTTATCGACTTGAGTTTTCCACAAGCAGAGAACGCCCCATACCCAATTATGGTGTTGTTCGCAAGGCTCGCAGTAACGCTCTCAAGTTCGCTACAATTATAAAACGCCTGTGCACCGATTGAAATAAGACCATTCGGCAAAGTAATAGAACGGATCTTTCTGCATCCAGAAAATGCATTCGGCCCAATTTTAACAACCCTCAACTTCCAAAAACCAGCATATGACCCAGGTGTAATGTCAACAGGATCCTTCACATCGGAAGACACATCAACCCGAGTAATACAAACCTCAGAGTCCGTCCGCCCCGCATGCGTCGAATAATAATATCTTATACTTGGGAAATCCGGATCGACAAATAGCTGTTGATTCTCTGGATGGGTCTCCGAAAGCACCGGGATTGCCCACATGATCAACGATGCAAGAGTAAGACACTTGATTAATTCAAGTCGCCTTTTCACCGATCTCCAATGCCGCTTCATCCTCATTATTGCATTTATTCCCCATCCGACTCTGGAGCATATCTTACCGGGTCGCTTGAATTTGCATTGTCTGCTTCGGACATGACATCCAACGAATTCATCAGTGAATCATCGTGCTTTAGACATCTTGAGATTATCCTCTTCCACATGGTGATGTCATCCCACTGGCCATTAGGCCCTATATCAATTGCAATGTCGGAGAAACTATGCGCAAGCGCACTCGCTATTAAATCATCGGTAAGAATCTCTCGCATTTCTTCGTCATCCGACTCCCATCTTCCATAATACCAATTGAAACGAATATTGGGGAATTCAAAGAACTCCACCTCCATATAACCAAAGTCAGAATCACAACCCCCATCATCACGAACAATATATCGAGACGGAGAATACGGATTTTCAGCTGCGTGCATACGCACAACATGATTATGCGGCATATAGTAATCAACAGAGAACTTCTTCTGTTTGATTGCTTCAACAATTTCATCAACTGACATTTCAACTCCTTTTTCATTCTTAACCGCCATCCTGCATTGATAAGAAAGCGGCACCTTCCCAACCTTGTCGCTCATGTTGGAATGTGCCGCTCGAATCTTCGCGCAAATGCTCGCGCAGAAAATAGGCGTGGCGCACCCTGCTATCAATGTCTTAAGAGAGGCACTGCGAAGAGCCCGGTATAAAACAACGACAGAGAATGCGCCACGTGATTACACGTGACGCGTCCCCGTACTTCGCTTTATACCTAGAAAATTCGCAGTTTTCTCTTAAAGCTCGATACGTGAACGACGTTCACTTGCCCCGCTTCGGCGGCGCGGCCGGAGTCCGCGCCCTACCATTTTTCGGTCGGACGGCACACCTTGCACACCACACCTTATACGGAACAGCCACCCGCAATCCATTGGGCATCACGGGCGATTCAAAGGATTTCTCCCCCTCGAACAGTTGGAATGATAGCAAAACGGCGGTTTTGCGTCAATTGCCGCGACCTGCCGCGGTTCTCGGTCTCACCCGAGGGTAACGGCAATGTCGGTATACCGAGTGGGTGTCAGTCGGTATACCGAGACGCGCGAGTCGGGCTACCGGGTTGGGGCATGTCGGCAGACCGACCCTTACCCAGTCGGTACACCGACCCCATCCGAGTCGGTAGCCCGACATCCCAAAGCCGGTATACCGACATTGCCAAGGGGGTCGGGTGATTGTCCCAATGGGCTTGCGTCAGTGCAAGTTAGCACTCGCCAGAACGCAAGGTTGCACTCTGCATTGTGCAAGGTTGCGCTCGCCGGAGTGCAAGTTTGCACTACAGCGAATGCAAACTTGCGCCGCTGCGAATCCAGCCTTGCACTACGCCAACTGCAAACTTGCACATCGCATAGTCCATGGAGATGGCACAAACGGCGGTTTTGCGTCACTTGACGCGCTCACCAAGACTGGCACTCGGTGTCGGACACACAGTGCCAAAACGCAAATTCCGCACCGGGCTGCATATCCGGTGCGGAATCACCTTGTACATTTGCTCCGAGCAAATGTACGTGAGTGTCTGATTTAGGCGACGGACAGTTTCGCCTGCCCCAAGAATCGCCGCGTCACCTCTTTGGCATGCGCCGTAATCTTGCGCAAATCATTGCCGCATTCTTCGGCAATCTGATGCCGTATGGCGCGAACTTCCTCTATGATTGCGGTATCTGACATATCAGGCCTCCAGATTAAGATTCTCAAGAAATGTCTTCGGAGTCATCACTTGCGGGCACGGGAAGCCGGCTTTCGTGATAATTGCACGAGTTTTCGGCAACGTATGCGGATTGGCAATGTGCTTGCAATTCCATGACAACACCATGTCCATGCCCGTTACTGCCGCAACGGCGATATGAAGCGCATCAGTTCCTTCGCCTGACGGCAAGGCATGTCCATCCAGAAGCTTTTGAGCAAGATCAATTACCTTGTCTTCGTCAAAATCAAGCTGGGGCACGTCTGCGAGAATCTGCTTGCGACGATCAACCATCTGTCTGCTGCCCTTTTCACTTTCAGCAGACGTATAAACCGAAGCAAACACCTCGCACTTCGGTCGTTCCAAGGTCCACCATTGGCGCGAATAGGCCTGTTCGGAAGCTATCTTGGCATTATCAGTCTCTCCGCCAGTCAAATAACTGACGAAGGATGTCTCAAGATAGACTTTTAGCTTCTGTTCTG
>JAZLKZ010000142.1:0-2694 GCA_045597845.1 Bacteroidales bacterium
TTTATCTTGAAACATATACGACCTTTTTCTCTGGTCGCAAAGTTACAAATTCAAGTCCGTTGACTTCTAAAATTACTCGTAAAAGACTATATTCCAGTTATTTCAAAGAACGGTTAGCACACTTTAATGGGACAGTAGTGAAGTTTTAAGTATTAAGTTTTAAGTGGTCACAAGTCACTATTCCCCAGTCACTAATCCCCAAGTACCCATGGACTTCAAGAAACAAAAATCAATATATTTGCAGATAGCCGATACGCTGTGCGAACGTATCGTGTCGGGCGAATGGAAGCCGGACGACCGCATTCCTTCGGTGCGCGACGTGGCTGCCGAGATGGGTGTGAATCCCAACACGGTGCTACGGTCGTTCGGCCAGCTGCAGTCGTCAGAGATTATCTACAACCGTCGTGGGGTGGGCTATTTTGCCGCCTCCGACGCCGTGGAGAAAATCCTCGCAATCCAGCGCCGCGAATTCCTCGAAGAGGAGTGGCCCGCAGTGCTGCAGAAGATGAAGATGCTCAACCTCAACCCAGAAGAACTTCTGGGCGTGGTCTGATGTCATCCTCCTAATCACTAATCACCAGTCACTAATCACTAACCCAAAATAATTCATTATGAACTCATTCAAAATCTTATCCCTGCTTGCAGTTGTATTGTTGGCATCCTGCAAGTCTCCGTTCGAAAAAATCGACCCTTCGGAACGGAATGTCGGAGAACAAGTCACGATTAATTTCAATAACGGCAATACGCATGGCACAAATGTAATCAATTATAATTACCCCAATGCCGACAAATACAAAGTAGGTGATGCTGTCATCACTTCAAAAGTGCAAACTATAGACGTCGATTGGATTTTCGGTTCTGTCAAGGTTGCTTATGGCGCCGGAAAGGAACTGCATTGCTCAGAGCAGACGGATAATCCTAACGATACTGCCCGTATGCGCTATTGGTTGGATGGCACTACTTTGCATATCCGTTTTTGCCGGGCAGGAAACGATACCTTGAGGCTGAGACAAAAAGATCTCACTATCTTGTTGCCAAAGGAAACAGAACCGAATCTGCAAATCTCCACGGTTTCGGCAGAGGTTGATGTAGAGAATATTAATGCGAAAAATGTCGAAATCGAAACTGCTTCGGGATGTGTGAACATTGACAAGGTTACAGCGACAGACATTGATCTTAACTCAGTCTCTGGAAATATTATACTATATAGGCCAGTTGCCGACAATCTGACACTTGAAACGGCATCGGGAGAAGTCATGTTGGATAAGAGTGTTTGTGGCATTGTAGATATTGAGTCTGTTTCGGGAGATGTGGCGTTGAAGGCTTCTTCTTGCAAAACTGTGTCTATTGAGACTTGCTCGGGAATGGTTAGGCTGAGCGACGTCAAGAGCGTTTCGTGTGATGTGGAAACAGTTTCGGGTGATGTGGAACTGCTTACCAATGAGAAAAATCTTGCTGTATCCTTCGAGACTGTCTCGGGCGAATTCAACAGCTCCATCCCCTTCACCAAGAATGGCGATGTCTATAAAATGTGCAACGGCAGCGTGAAAATCAATGTCGAGACCGCTTCGGGCGATTTGAATATCAAATGCCAAAAATAAAGAATTTTTGAAAGATATGCTGAAAATAAATTTTAAAATCGGTTCTTTGTGCGTTGCCTTGTCGCTAATGCTGGGTGTGCAAGTCAAGGCTCAGGATTGCCAGTCTAACCTTAAAAAACATGTCTATTTCATGGCTGCGGATTCTCTTTGCGGTCGCAAGGCGGGAACCTCCGGGGGCCGCCAAGTTTCCGCCTACATCGCCCAGCAGTATGCCGAGGCGGGATTGAAACCTTTTTTTGAGGATTGGTACCAGGATTTCAGTATCGCTGGAAGCCAAAATGCCGACTGCCGCAACGTGGTGGGCTGGATTGAGGGCAACGACCCTCAACTGAAGAACCAATATATAGTGGTGGGCGCCCACTACGATCATCTGGGTGTGAAAAACGGCAAGATTTACAATGGCGCCGACGACAACGCTTCGGGTAGTGCGGCGGTGATTGAGATTGCTCGTTGGCTCTCGCAGCATCGCTCCGAACTGAAATACAGCGTCATTTTCTGCGCTTTCGATGCCGAAGAGGTGGGGCTCTTGGGGTCGGGTGCCTTGGCGGATATGCTTGATGGGAAGGGCTTGATTGGACAGGTGAAACTCATGCTCAGCATTGATATGGTGGGTTGGTACGGCCAAAGCGGTTTTCTGCGTCTTGCCGGAGTGAATACCTTGGAGCAGGGTCGCAAGCTGGTGCAGCAGATGGCAAACGACGAGAACGGTCATTGGATCAACATCCGTCCTGTGGGGTTCGAGGGTTCGCCCATTACCGCTACGGACACGGAACCTTTCGCTCGCCGCCAGGTGCCTACCTTGGCGGTTACTACGGGTCTGAAATCGCCCTATCACAAACCTCAGGACGATGCCGATTTGATTGACTATGCCGGCATGGAACGCGTTACCGACTATCTGGTGCAGCTTGTGGAATCTTTCGCTTCGGGCAAGATGCCTTTGGTGGCTTCGGGTAAGGTGGCTTACAAGCATCGCGACACACTTCCTGCTTTGCAACTGGGTGTTGATGTGGGTACTTTGGATGGAACCCTACGTTACGATGACGCTAACCTGGCTTCTTTTTCTCGCAAGGGTTGGTCGTGTGGCCTGAATCTG